>CACWOS010000006.1 GCA_902762565.1 uncultured Prevotellaceae bacterium | reverse complement strand
GATGTACGAGTTAACTTCCTTCTGATTAGTCAGACGAACACGGGCTACCTTACGCATAGCCGAATTAGGCTTCTTGGGGGTCGTTGTGTAGACACGAACACAAACACCGCGACGCTGAGGACATGAGTCCAGCGCGGGTGACTTGCTCTTGTCAACGAGCACCTTTCTGCCTTTTCTTACCAATTGTGAAATTGTAGGCATAATTGTTTGTTTTTTAATTAATTATATATTATGTATATGTTGTTTGCAAGACATAGTGCACCCACTCTTTGGGCGCTTTTGGGGTGCAAAGGTACAAACTTTTCTCGAATCTACCTAATATATAAAACATAAAAAAACGCTTACTTAATGCTTTTTAACATTAAATAAGCGTTTTAACTTTTTTAAACCTACAAAAAGCTTCTTTACTCAGCAGGAACAACGCGCTCGTTAACAAAATCGCTCAACTTCTGAGCATACTTCTGTGCGATAGCTGACTCTTGCTGTGAGTTCTTGAAGGCATTGATGCGGGCACGGCTGGCAGCATCGTCGTCAACCAGATAATAAGCCTCAACAGAGATGGTACCGTCAGCATTCTGCTTGGCAACAGCGAAGCTCTGACGCAACTCTCCCTTAATCTCCTGCTGTACCTTTCCTTCGAAAGCAGCATAGAACTTGTCGAACTCAGCCTCCTGGTTAGACACGTCGTTAGCCATATCAGCCAGGACGCGACCCTTAATCTGCTGACTGCATGTAGTAGCATAACGATTGGCAGCACTGTTCTGAGCTGCAGTAGCAGCCAAATTGCGAGACTTAGCCTGTGAGAAGCCAGTAACCTCGACTATCTTGCCCTCTTTAGCCTCCAAAGCGGTGAAATGCTTGGTCAGGGCTGTTTCCAGTGTACGTGACGAGCCAAAGATCTCGTAGCCTCTCTGCTTGTAGTCCTTCAGCTTCTTCTTAACCTCCTTGTTCACGGCCTTAACCTGCTGCTTGGTCAGTTCTTGTGCATTTGCCGAGGTCAGCATCATAGCAGCCATCAGCATCAATACAAATTTCTTCATAATTCTTCTGTTTTTAGTGTTACAATAATTTTCTAATCTCAATTAATCGAAGTTTCCT
Source organism: uncultured Prevotellaceae bacterium (assembly GCA_902762565.1). Classification (GTDB taxonomy): domain Bacteria; phylum Bacteroidota; class Bacteroidia; order Bacteroidales; family Bacteroidaceae; genus Prevotella. The sequence goes on along the minus strand of CACWOS010000006.1, from coordinate 79,274 downwards.
CCGTATATCAATCCATAATAAGGATCGTCGCGTTCAAAGTTACCATTCCATTTCGAGTCACGGTTGGGCTGCCAGGTACGCACCTTGATGATAGGCGCATTCATATCGTTCATATCCACCATCAGGAACAGGTAGCCCGTATCACCATAGTTAGATGAATAGTAGTCCTGATGAATCAGGATGCCAAAGGTATCTTCACCCTTACCCATCTTCTTGATATCATTGTCGGTGAAGCGGATGTTAATAAACTCGTTGCTGCCAAAACTCTTCTCCAGATTCTTTAGGTAGGTGGTCTTATCCTGACGGGTATACTTCACCATATCGTTGTCGATATACTGCTGGTTTTCACCCTTCTTATTGGCATGTTTCGTGACGTGACCCACGATAATGATGGCGTCATCGTCGAAGATGCTCTGGATATAGTCGAGACGTTTCAAAGCGAATGCGGTCTTGTAGTTCTCGAGGAACGTTGCGAGTTGCATGCGTACATCCTCACTCCACGGCGTTTCACGCTGGAAAATGTCGTCACGGGCTATCTTGTCGAGACCGAAGGCTACAGACTCAATCTTCTCGTCCTTATTAAATGTAAAGGTAACATCCTCCACAAAGGAACGTTTGTTATTCTTGAACGAAAACTTCATGGGCACCGAGCGGCAGATGGTACGTTCACCCAACTGGTAGAACTGCAGATTAGGATTGCCAATGAGTGAAGCATTACCATAATGAACCAGCTTGTCGAACATATTATAGCCTTCAGCCGTAAACAGTTCGCTTACAGACTCATAATTCTTCGACTTGATGGCCGTTACCACCTGATCAATGGTCTTCACGAACGTCTTGGGCTGAGCCACCTGAACAGCATGAGTAGCCACACTCATATTAGCCACAGCAGCCTGCAAGGTAGCCTGAGCCTGTTTCTGCTCCGATTTGTTGCCAGCATTCACGACAACGGTGGCCTCCTTATATTTAACAGTATTGAAGATGTTCATGACCTGCTCCAGTTCCGGATCTTGACGCATCTGGCTTTTGAACTCATACTCATACTGGATATTAAACTTGTTCGTGGGAGCTCCCGGGCGCATCTCCACTTCCATGATACCATCCTTGGCAGAGAAGATATTTGAGTAGTTCATGCCATCCCAATAATGGAAGTCAAGACTGGTCACAGGCTTATCTTTATAGGTAAACAGCAAACTGACATTCTGTCCCTCCACCTTGGTTACTTCACACTTAATCTGGCTCAGAATGTTACGAATCTGCTCAGGAATCCACATGGTCATGGGGAACTTCACACCATCCTCCGAGAATTTCACCTGGCTAGGATTCTGGAGACTCTTCAATAAGCATGAAGCCCAATAGTAGTAGCGCAGGGCAGCATCTATACGACCAGCTTTCTCTGCATTACGGGCACTATAGACATAGCTAAGCACATTCTCTTCACGATCCTTGAAGACCTTTTCCAGCTCCGATCTCCTGATATAACGTATGACCGCTGCCGTGGGAGGTCCTTCGCTGACGATGACGCTACGCGTATTCTTCAGTGTACCCTGTGAATAGGTACGCACCACATTCTGTACCGTCGACTGGGCATCATTACCTGCAGCAGTATTCACCTCGCGCTCATCAATCACAAAGTCGCTCTCGATCTGCACTGAAATCTTACTCATCAGGTCGGCCAATGCCTCTTTATCAGCTTCTTTCACGGTAGCAGCATAGCCCTGACCCCAAATGTAGTCAGCAGCATTCTTGATTTCATCAATCTTGCTAGCCGTCTGAGCCACTGCACAGAGCGGAACAAAGAATATCAAGTAAAATATTAGTCTTTTTATCATTATCATGCGTAATTTTATTGCTCTTCGGGGGCAAAGATAAACAAAAAAGGCGAAAGCACCAAGACTTTCGCCAATTTTCTTTAATATATCGCGCTTTCTATTGATATTTAGCGGATAATTACCTTACGTCCATTGTGCAGATAAACGCCCTTTCGTGTCGGTTTCTTCTGCAACTGCTGGCCATTCAGGTCGTACCACTTATCATTTATCAGTTGTTCATCATTTAGACGTATAGCATCGTTGATTCCCGTCAGATTGTCGCCATTCGTAATGTCGGCAATAGAGATGAATTGTGGAGCAGGAGAGCTGCCATGATGAATCGTATAGGCCTCAAAGGGACGTACCGCGCGATAGCCTCGCTCAAATACGCTGCCCTCAGGATAGCTGGTACCGTTGTACAGACGTTCCTCGCCCACGTTCAGCGCATAGAAATTCTCGTTGGCGTACTTCTTTTGGAAGTTTGGCATCAACGTTACGATCTCTCCACTAGCAATCTTGCCCTCAACGCCTTCAATCACAGTGGCAGGTACCAGTGCATTCTCTGACGAAAAAGTGACGCGTCCGTTCTGATTATACTTGGCCGGATACTCTTCTTCATTGTTAGGCATCGAGATGATATAAGCCTTGTTAGCCTCAATCTGTGTAGCACGAACGATGCCATCCGATATCAACTGGCGCAGCCAGAAGTGAAGCTCGCTGGCAGCATTGCCAAATGGCGCTATCACACCATTGCGCTCATTGACGATGGTCTGCACGGTGAACGGCAGTACGATGCTTTCCCATCCACGACTTATACCATTCACCGTCTGCTGACGATACTCGTGTGAATAACTGATCATCTCCGCGGTGAAGCTCTTTGGTGCATAGAAGTTGTTATTGCCGGAAGTTCCAACCTCATCCGTTAGGATGATGGTCTTCGCAAAATCCCTTACTACCACGTTCTGCACACTCTGTGGAGCCAGCGATGGTTCGTTGACATAAAGCAGCAGGTTCGGATTGTCCACCCGTGCATACTCCTCAGCAGGAATCATCGCATAGCCTGCCTGAATAGCAGCAAGCGACGAACAGCCATTGAAGATGTTACCGTAGTCCTCAACCTTGCTGGTATTGAACTGCGACATATCGACATGTATCAATGACGCACAGCCTTGGAACATGCTGCGCATACTCTTGACGCTGTCAGTCTTCAGGTTCTCAATACCAGTGATGGTGGTCAGAGACTTGAAGCCACTGAACCACGAAGCTGTGCTGACGGGGAGATATTCGGCAAATGAGCTCGTGAATACCACGTTAGTGATGCCACCAGCATAGTTACCCCACGTCACCGTAGCACCGCCAGCCACGATTGGCATACCCTGACGACTGTTCATCTCCGTATCATAGTAGAATGTCATCGTTGTACTGTCGAGCACTACATAAGGTTCGGGATCAGGCACCACAGGTGCATTCTTATCCGTGAAGTAGCCTGGATTAGATGGGCCGCCGTCGATGTGGGCATAGGTCTCGTCGATGTGGTCGGCATCGTATGTTGTACCCTTGCCACCGACAAGTTTGTCGCAGTTAGAGAACATTCCCGGTCCCCAAGTCACAGCGGCCATCGTCCATTCGTCACCTGCAAAAATAGTTGTCAACTCGGCACAATCACGGAACATATTCTGCGTATATTCCACTTTTGCTGTATTGAAACTACTGAGGTCGAGGGTCTTCAGACCAGAACAATCAGCAAACATTGATTCCATGTTCGTGACGTTGGCCGTATTGAAATGGCTGACATCAAGACTTGTCAGACTTCCACACCCCATGAACATATTGTACATGGTCGTCACGTTAGCCGTGTTGAAGTTGGTGACGTCGAGGCTCGTCAGCGCCCCACAACGATAGAACATCTCACTCATGTCCGTGACGTTCTCAGTGTTGAAACTGCTCAAGTTGAGATTTGTCAAGTTAAAGCAATCACCAAACATCAACTTCATGTCAGTAACCTTGGAAGTGTTGAAGCTGCTCACATCCAAGCTCGTCAGGCTTCCACAACCATAGAACATACCTTCCATGTTCGTCACATTCGAAGTGTTGAAACTGGTTACATCAAGGTTTGTCAAAGCACCGCAAGCCCAGAACATCGATTCCATATTGGTAACCTTTTCCGTGTTGAAATGGCTCAAGTCGAGGCTCGTCAGCATAGTACAAGCGGAGAACATATTTTCCATGTTAGTCACATTCTCCGTGTTCAGATTCTCAATTCCTACGATGGTCTCCAAATGCTGGAACCCAGCAAACCAATTAGCTGTGTGGGTAATGGTCGTACAATTGGCAAACGAATCGTCAAAGACAATCGTTGTTTGGGATTGGTCACCAGACCAATTGCCGTTGGCTCCAGGCGCAAACGGATCAACACTCAAACCACCGCGCTCTTCTTTCTTCGTGTCATAGTAGAACGTCAGGGTGTTATCTGCCAATACAGCGTATGGCTCAGGCTCAGTAACCACCGGCGCATTCTTGTCCGTGAAGTAGCCAGGATTCGAGGCACCGCCATCGATATGGGCATAAGCCTTGTCGATGTGATCAGCATCGAAGACAGTGCCCTTACCACCAACTAGCTTGGTACAGCCAGCGAACATGTCCTCGCTATTTGTCACACTATCAGTGCTCCACTCACTACCAGCATAGATGGTGGTCAACTCAGAACAGTCTCGGAACATGATGCTCATGTCCGTCACATTAGCAGTATTGAAATTACTCAAGTCAAGACTCGTCAAGCCAGAACAGCCATTGAACATCCAGCTCATGTTCGTCACATTAGCAGTATTGAAGTTGCTCACATCAAGGCTCGACAGGCTAAAACAGCCAGAGAACATTCTGCTCATGTCTGTCACATTAGCTGTATTGAAGCCGCTCACGTCAAGGCTCGACAGGCCAGAACAGCCAGTAAACATAATACTCATGTCCGTCACATTATCCGTCTTGAAGTTGCTCACGTCAAGACTCGTCAGGCCAGAACAGTTCGTGAACATATAATTCATGTTCGTCACATTAGCCGTATTGAAGCCACTCACGTCAAGACTGGTCAGGCCAGAACAGCTATAGAACAGCCAGCTCATGTCCGTCACATTAGCCGTATTGAAGCCGCTCACATCAAGGCTATGCAACAAGTTACAAAAAGAGAACATCTGTGCCATGCTCGTCACATTATCCGTCTTGAAGTTGCTCACGTCAAGATAGGTCAGACCAGAACAGAGATGGAACATCCAGCTCATGTCCGTCACATGAGCTGTATTGAAGCCACTCACATCAAGACTCGTCAACCCCATACAAGAAGCGAACATCCAGCTCATATTTGTCACTCTATCTGTCTTGAGATTTTGGATATTTTCTATCGATGTCAGGTTATTGCAGCCTTGGAACCAATAGGCAGTGCTAGTGACAGTCGTGTCGTTGGCAAATGAAGAAGCGAAAATAACCTTTGTAATAGCCGCCTTGGCTTGATGCCAACCTCTTAGGCTATCTGCTTCAAACGGTCCAATATCCATACCACCACGAGCCTGCTTCTCCGTATCATAATAGAACATCAGCGTTTTGCCATAAGTAATGCCTGTTACAGGATCGTCCAAAACATCGGTATTGTCCGTCAACACGGCATATGGCTCTGGCTCTGCTGGTCCATCAACGGTAAACGTAGCGGCATCATAGAGTGTCCAGAAGCCATTGTTCTTTTTGAGGCGCACCATCAGATGGTGTTCTCCTGGAGCGAGTCCTGCAGTATTGGCCTCAAAGGCAAAGGGATCCGTCTTGGCACTGGGCAGAGGAACGGCTGTGGCTTGTCCCTCTCCCGGGTCGTTGTTGTCGAAGAAGTACTCGGCAGCCACGACGTCAGGCAGATTGCTCAGCACGTAGATGGGATGCTGCTGCACAGCCGACCATCGTCCGTGATTGTCCTGCACACGCAGATTGAGCACATGGGCACCCATCGACAGACCGTCAAGCGACAGCGCATAGGTCGCCGTCTCGTCCTGCGAAGGCGTGATGGGCGTTCCCTGTCCAAAGCCTGGATCGGTGTCAAAGAAGTACTCAACACGTATAGCATTGGCCGTTTGAGGACTGGTCACAAAGATGGATGATGTTGCAACCTGTGACCATACACCCGTATTGTCCTGCGCACGCAGACAGAGATGATGGACACCATAGGCCAGACCTGCGACGCTGACCACCAAGGTGTTGTCGCCATCAGTAAGGTTGCCTACCGACTTACCATTGCCGTAGCCAGGGTCGGTATCATAGAAATATTCCACGCGGACAGCCTCAGTGGGGCGCTGCCTGAGAATCAGCAAGGGGTGCGACTGCGTGGAAGACCACACGCCGGTGGAGGCCTGCGAGCGCACATACAGCATATGTGCTCCTGGCGAGAGCCTTTCGACGCTCAGCGACAGATTGTTGTCGCCTTCGGTCACGTTATTGATTATCGTTGCATTGCCATAGCCAGGATCAGAATCGAAGAAATACTCTGCCCTGACAACGGTCGCACCGCCCGTCTCGTCAGCCCACGCAATAGGTACCGACAAGATGGCAATCAGCAACGTTAGCAGTATTCTTCTCATTATTTCTGGATGCCAAGTTTAATCGTTACGTTCAGTGTGCCACCCTGCTCTACCGTAGCGGGTACGGTGATGTCCTGAATGACCGGACCAGCAGGAATACCGGAAATCACGTAGGGGTCGTCGCCATTGAAGGCACCTTTGCCAGCCATGGCATCTTTCTGTTCACCCAAGTCTGCATTCTTCACCTCCAGATCGGTGGTTAACTCCTGATAAGGACTATCGCCATCCCCCCAGTAATTGTCAAGCAGCGTGTTGTTAGCGAGAGTCAACTCTGGACCGAAGAAGACATTGTGTTCGATAGTACAGCCCGACATTTGAGCGAGCTGGACTGCATTAGAAGTACTACTTGTATTCTTTTTAGTAAATGTATTATAAGCAATAGTCGACTCATTGAATGCTCTTAGAGTTCCATAACTGGAATTGTTTACACGCGTAAAGATATTGTTAGTAACCTGAGCATTGTAAGCTACATAATTGTTATAGTTACTGCGTCCAACATAATCTGTAAAAAGATTCTGATGGAGCACGCAATTTGTAGCATTAGAACTTATATACAAAGAAGCGTCAACCTTACAGCGTGTAATCACCACATTCGGAACCTGAATATCAATTTCTGTGCCTGTTAGGCTAACACCCTGAATGATAGTACCTGCAGCGCCTTCGGAGATTTTAATATTTTTACTAATCTCTGCCGTTAGGTCGCCGTTCGACTGCACGCCATTCTGTGTCAGCAGATAGCCAGGACCCATCAGTACAATTCGTACGTTAATATTCAGGCTACCAGTCGTACCTGTCGTTTCCGAATATTTATCGGGTGAACCATCCACCATGATGGTATCTCCATCGACAGCAGCCTCAATAGCTGCAGGGATGTTACTGTACGGAGCACCGCTGTTAGTGACGTTACTTACTCTCAAGACTGTTGCCTGTGCAGTCATTGCCATGCACATGGCTGATAAAATCAGTAGTTTTTTCATCTTATTTTTATTTTAAGTTATTATTGTTATATGTCTATTTTCAACGGAGTACTACCTTCTTGCCATTCAAGATATATACCCCACCCTTCGTCGGCTTCTGCTGCAACTGACGACCATTCAAGTCGTACCACTTTTCATTATTCACTTTTTCACTATTCACTAGCGAAGCGCCGCTGATACCCGTCAAGTTGCCACCATTGATGTCGTTGATAGGAACGAAGCGCGGAGCAGGCGTGTTGCTACGGTGTACGGTATAGGCTTCGAACGGACGAACCTCACGGAAGTCGCGTTCAAAGACGCTACCCTCCAGATTTGCGCCACGAACCTGGCCCACATTCAGTGCCCAGACATCCGACGAGCGTCCCACTTGCATCGTGGTGGGAACGAACAGGATGGTAGAGTCTGCCAAAGCCGTCACATGCTGTGTCGTAACAGGCACGGCAGTATTCTCGGCCGTAAACGTCACGCGACCACCCTGGTTGAAGTCAGCAGCATAGAGGTCCGTATTGTTTGGCATCGAGATGAGGTAAGGCATGTTAGCCTCAATCGTTGTAGCCGGCTGCAGACCGCTCTGGGTCAGCTGGCGCAACCAGAAGTGTTTGCCCGATGCAGAGTTGCCGAACGGAGCAATCACGCCATTACGCTCGTGAGTGACAGTCTGTACGGCGAATGGCAGTGCTATGGTCTCCCATCCGCGACAAACATCCACCTGCGTCTGCTGTTTGAACTCCCGTGTATAGCTGATGCGCTCAGCAGTAAAGGCTTGCGTACACTTGAAGTCGCCATTGCCATTCGTCACATCCGTCAGGACAATGTTCTTTGCCGTAAAGCCTATGGAGTCATTACCCACAACGACATTCTTAGTGACAGAAGTCATACTTTCATCGGTCACATATATCAGCACGTTAGGATTGTTGATGGCCTGCATATCACTGTCGGTCAACTTTTGGCGACTTGCCCATACGATAGTGGTAATACTCTCGTTCACCTTGTTGGCATCACACTTGTTAAGTGCCTCGGCCAATGTGGTTGCTTTCTGAACGGTAAGAAGACCATTCTCAAAAGATGCCACGACCTGTAACCATGAATTGACTTCATTTATCAAATGGTGCAGAATGCTAGCCTGGTCCTCTATATCTCCTCTTCCAGCCATACGCTCCTTGAACATATCCTCGGCAATATAGGACTGCCTTAACATTTCACTCAGCAAATCCTCAGGTACCTTATTAGTATTCTCGGCCGAACTAAACATAGAACGAGCTATATTAAACATATCCTTCAAATCCATCCAGGCCCTATACGGGTATTCAAGCACCAGCGTGTCTGATGTCAGCATACCCCGTTTCTCGGCATAGGCGCGGATAATGACGTCGCGCTGGATGGTCAGGGCCGTGCTGTACAGGGCGTAGTCGGCATCATTGACGACTTCATCGCCATTTACATCCGTATCCGACAACTGATAATAGATGTTGGCACCTTCAGTTTTTGTACTGATGCTCAGTTCGTCATTAAGCCATGAGAAGGACGGTGTCTCCACCTGTTCGGTCGGTGTTGCTTCCGTTATCTTCAGCGTCCAGCCTTCCTCCATCTGGTAACCGCCACTCCAAGTAGCCTCGAAAGTAAACTTCCTTGTGGGAGCCTCGTTCAGGTCTAAATAGAAATTGCGGGCATCAGCACTAAGGGCTGGATCACCAATGATGCGAACATACGACGGTGCTTCAAGCGTTACTGACGTAATGCCCAGCCAAGCACAAGCATTTGCATACAACTTGAACGTAAACAGACTATCGTCGATAGCGACATCAGTCAGGTCGACATCCATCGTGTACTTCTTGCCTGGCTCCACCTCAGTAAAGGTCTTCGTACGATCCCAGTTGTTATGATTGCCTGGCAATGCAATACTGCTGATGGTAATCTCTGGAGCGTTGAAGTACTTCATAGTGACATCGGTATATTCGTCCTTGCCCTTGTAGATGAAGTAACGGTCAGAGATGACATAGATTTCTCTTGTACGATAGTATCCTGAATCAACAAGATTAATATTGAATGGACCCGTATGATTAATCTTCGTTGTCCAGAACTCCTCACCGTTAACCGTAACCTTTTTGCTCATCACGTTTCCTGGGAAGTAGTCACCATTCAGAAACACATTGTCTGCGTCATACGCATACAAATACGGTGCTTCGCTAGCAGCCACATAGATATTGATGCCCGGCGCAGCCATCTGTTTGATTTCCTCACACATACTTCGAAGCCTTGCTGCCATATCTTCTATATCTGTACGTTCTGCGGTACGCGCAACATACATACGGTCAGCTTCATCCGATAAGCTTTTCAGTGCATCCAACATATTCTGAGGCACTTTTTCATTGCCCGCATATTCATATATGACAGACTGAGCCTTACTCTCCGCATCGCGCAAATCCTGCCAAGCCGTATAAGGATAGTCGAGGTTTGCAACTTCAGAGTCTTTCATGCCTTCCTTCTTAGCAACAGCCGTTATATAGACATCACGCTTTATCTCTACGGGATCAGTATAGGTATATACATTCTCAGCACTTGCACTGAATTCAGGAACGCTGTCCAATGGTTCTATCAAGTAGGTCTTATCCAGAGTATTGATTGTAAACCTGTAGTAGGGCGCCATGCCGTCAACATGGAACGAATGGTCGCCACCTAAGTTATAGCGACGGTCGTATGTTCCACTCAGTTCACTGCCATCATTGGTAGCGCCAAACAACTGATTCCAGTTACCATTATCAATGGCGTTGAGAGCAGCAACGTCGCCGAATGCGAACCAGAGGTCGGTGCCGAAGCCCTGAAGCACATAGGTGTAGATAAACTCCTCAGAACTCTGCGACATCTTTTGATTCTTATAATTACCCCAGTCACCATTTCCACCTACCAAGTAGTAGCCTTCCTCCAACTTATAAGTGATGGTTGCGCCCTCCGTTTCAGAACTGATCGTCAACAAATCCTCGTTCCATGAGAATGTTGGAGTTGCCACCTGTTGGGTCGGCTCAACCCAAGGATCGTCGCCACTGCGAGTGAAGTAGCCAGGATTAGAGGTGCCGCCATCGATGTGGGCATAGGTATAGTCAATATGGTCAGCATCATAAACAGTTCCTGCTCCACCGACAAGGTTGGTACAGCCTAAGAATACCCAGTTCCCATCGAAGTCCACATTGACATTGAGATACCATTCGCTGCCAGCATAAATGGTCGTTAGGTTGGAGCAGCCGGAGAACATGGCGCTTATATTCCTAACCTCGGCGGTATTGAAGCTACCAACGTCAAGAGTTGTCAACTTTTCGCAACCAGAGAACATATTAGCCATGTTTTGCACTTTGGCGGTATTGAAATTGGTTAGGTCAATACTCGTCAGACTATAACAGCTACCAAACATACCACGCATATTCAATACATTGGAGGTATTGAAGCCACTCATGTCTACACTTAACAGGCTCTCGCAATAGTTGAACATGTCACCCATGTCCGTTACGTTCTCCGTATTCAGATATTGGATACCTGAGATGGTTTTCATGTTCTTACATTCATAGAACCAGAAGCCGGTACTGGTCAGTGAGTTATACTTGGCAAACGAAGAGTCGATTTCAGCCGCTACAATGCTGTTTCTCTGTTCGAACCAGTCAGAATTGACAACGGCCTGCTGACGTTCATCGTCAAACCCGACACTAAACGGTCCGACGCCCATACCATTGCGCTCTGCCTTCTTCTTATCGTAATAGAAGGTCAACACGGTATTATTCTCACTGAGCACAGCGTATGGCTCATTCACGGCCTCCACCAGCTGACGGACGATTGCTGTCTGAGCAACTAGTTCGTCGGTGCGAGCCTTAACAGCACTCTCCGTCTCGGTACGGGCTGCATAGGACTGCTGGGCTGCCTCAATCAAGTTGCCCAAAGTATTACGGGCTGCATCCGTCACATTATCGTTATTGGCTGCAGCGGCCAGTACTGTATTGGCATCGTTGATGGCATCGGCCAGCTGGTGCCACGCTGTATAGGGATAATAGAACTTCAGCGTATCAGAGGTCAACAAGCCTTCCTTAGTGGCAAACAACTCGACAAACAAGTCACTCTCAATAGGAAGCATCAACTGCGGGTCAGGACCACCAGACCACTGTGCCACAGGTCCGTCGCTGGTCTGACGTAAGATACAGTTAACTATAGCACCTTCTGTAGCAGAAACAGCTCTCAACGTATCACCACTCCATGAAATTATGGTTGGCATAGCCACATGTCCAAGCTCGGTGAACGATACATGCACATTGTGATTTTGATATATCTTCTGCAATGTGTAGATCAATGACTCAGAACCCTCTATTTTCCTTACGTCGTTAGTGACATTGAGGGTGTCAACCATCACGCTGGTCAATTGGAAGCCGTCCTGCGGAATGATGATGAAGTCCAACGAATCGCCAGGAGCAACAGTAAACGTCATCTTACCATTCTCATCCTCAAACTCATGATTAACGGTCACGGCACCACCATCCGAAACGTCAAGTGTCACCGTATAGCTATTTGGTGCATTGATATCGGTCAAATAGCCAGGATTCGAGGCGCCTCCGTCGATGTGGGCATAGGTATAATCTACATGATTAGCATCGTAAGAAGTACCCATACCACCAACAAGAGAAGTACAATCAGCAAAAACCTCATCCTTATCGCCCTGGTTACCACCTATGTTTGTAATAATCCAACCATTGCCAACCATGATGGTGCGCAATTCTGTACAACCATAAAACATGCCACCAATTGATGTCAACAAAGGAGTGACAAAACTGCTCAAGTCAATTGTCGTCAGTAACGGACAATTGTAGAACAAGGCTCTCATATCCGTAACCTTCTCCGTATTCATGGTGCCCAAAGTGACACTTTGCAGTGACGTACAGCCACTAAACAATGCATTGAGAGAAGTGACATTAGCCGTATTAAAACTACTTAAATCAATTGTTTCTAAAGACGAGCACCCTTCGAACATGGCTGTCATGTCTGTCACATTATCTGTCTTCAGGTTCTCCAAGCCGTTTATCGTTGTGAGCTTTGACAGATAAGTAAACCACCAAGCCGTACTATTAAGCACTGTATATCCAGCCATCGAAGCATCAAATGAAACCGTGGTTATAGTCTCACGGGCATCATTCCACGAACGGTCCATCAATGTACCAGATTTGATAGTTCCAAGAATTGTCCCTCCAAGCTCGTCCTTCTTCTTGTCATAGTAGAAGGTTAGCACAGTGTTGTTGTCACTAAGCACTGTGTAGGGCTCATCACCTTTCACAGTGATGGTAAACGGCAGTTGATCTACTATGACGACACCGCCACCGTCGACTGTTGACATCTTGACATCGCGTAGATAGCCCGTATAGCTATTGGGCACCACGCTTTCACTGGCCTTGAGGGTCAGGGTCATGATGGCGCCGTCGTTACCTGTTATCGGCAGACGGTTCTGGGCATAAGCTATGAAACGATAGCTGCCGTCAGTCTGCTGTGCCATCTGCAGTGACGTACCCTGAGGGATACGTTCACTGGCACTTAACGAATCGACGGTGATGCCTTCCGGCAGAACCAGGTCGAACTGGAAGCCGACATAGTTATCCGTGTTGGTCATCACAACGCTGACCTCCTTCGTACCACCGGAATACAGGCTGAAATCGCTGATGCTGATCAGATCTGTACCGCCAGCAGCCACTATCTTATTACAGATTGCCAATAGTAAGATGGCAATAAACATAACTCTTTTCTGCATAGCTGTCATTATTTAATAATCACTTTCTTGTGGTTCATAATGTATATTCCCTTACCAAGCTGTTGCTTGCTCAGTCTCTGTCCCTTCAGGTCGTAGAGGCTGTCATCAGCTGCCTTCGCTGTGTTCAGACACTTGTCGATAGACGTCATTACCGTGGCCGTCGGCGTCACGAAGAGCACGTTGCTCATCTTCACGTCGCTGTCAACAGCACTGCCAGACACCTCCAGCTTTATCAGCTGACCGTTCATCGAGCGGAATGTAGTGTTGCTCATCGACAGGCCGATGACACGATACTCGTTGTTGCCTCGCTTCACGAATGACAACTGGTGGTCGGTCGTGGCCGATGCCAGTCTTGCGTCAACCAGTTCCATTCCCTCTGGCAGCGTCACGTCGAACTGTGTAGCAGTGAAGCGTTCCGGCTGGTCAATACCCAGATAGATATAATCCGCATCAGCTGTCATGCTGATATGCTCCATCATGATGTTGCTAGCGCTACCGCGGGTCATAGCTGGAGCAGGCGATGCTGCATCGAACGCAGCATTGACAATCAACGTCACGTCGAAGATATCAATCACCTGGTCAGTATTCATATCAGCCGCATACTTATAGAAGGCTGCCTCTGTGGGCTGTCCCAAGATATTGGTCACGGTTGCCACAGCATCCGCAATATTGATGTTGCCATCACCATTGGCATCACCCATAGCCAGCTTCAGCGTCAAGTAGCCAGGATTCGAGGTACCACCGTCGATGTGAGCGTAGGCAGTGTCAGTGTGGTTAGCATCATACACCGTACCCATGCCACCAACGAGGGTGGTACAGTTGGTGAACATGCTAAAACTGTCAGTAACCTTTTCCGTGCTCCACCCTTCTCCTACATAGATGGTCGTCAAGGCTGAACAGCCATAGAACACATAGCTCATGTCCGTCACGTTTGTCGTATTGAAGTTGCTCAAGTCAAGACTCGTCAAGCCAGAACAGCCACGGAACATGCCAAACATTACCGTCACCTTTTCCGTGTTGAAGTTGCACACGTCAAGACTAGTCAGACCGGAACAGTCACTGAACATTTGCCACATTTCCGTCACCTTTTCCGTGTTGAAGCTGCTCACGTCAAGACTAGTCAGGCCGGAACAGTCAAAGAACATACTCCCCATTTTCGTCACATTGTCCGTCTTGAATCCGCTTACGTCAAGGCTCGTCAAGCTGGAACATCCACAGAACATAAAACCCATGTTCGTCACGTTCTGCGTGTCGAAGTGACTCAAATCAAGACTCGTCAGGCCGGAACAGCCATAGAACATCCAACTCATGTTCGTCACATTGGCGGTATTGAAACCACTCAAGTCAAGGCTTGACAGAGAGGAACAACCATAGAACATCCCTTCCGTGCTTGTCACATCTTCAGTATGGAGATACTCGATGCCTGTAATGGTGGTCAGAGAAGCACAATTTTGGAACCAGAAGGCAGTGCGATATGGTCTGTAGGCATCGAACGATGCATCGAATACCGCTATCGTGGCAGTGCCGTAAGGTGAAGTGGAAGAGCTACCAATAAAAGTATTATTAATGTCAATTCCTCCGCGTGTAGCCTTCTGGCCATCATAGTAGAACGTCATCACGGTATTACTGTCAGTCAGTACTACATACGGCTCTGGAGTGCTACCGACTTCGACAGCAGGAATCGGGTAGGTGTTCATCCCGGCATCAAAGGCTGTTCCGTCGTATGAGCCACCCTTCCATGCCCAGGAATAGTCTGTCTGCCCGCCAAAGCGTCCGAAGCGAATAAGGGTGGTGCGTCGCACGGCCTCGTAGCCCATCTCTCGGCTCCACTCGTCGCAGATGTCGCTGAGAGAGTAGCCAGCGGTGGAGGTGGTGGCATTGGCGCGATTGCGCAGCATATTGATATACTGCGTACCCTGCATGCTCGTAGCAGAACCGTTGAGTCGGGCGTCAGCTTCGGCAGCTATCAGGTAGGCTTCTCCGAGGCGCATCAGTGGAAAGTCGGTATCGGCGAACTTCGATGAGACAGGACTGGTACCGTTGCTGCGCACGTTGGTGAATTTCTGATAGGGGAAGCCATCGCTGAAGCTGTCACCATTTCTCAGTTCATAACTGTGGTTGATGCCGTAGAACAGGGCGCGGTCGTCGCCGGCGGCTGATGCCGTCTGCTCCGGACTTGCATAAGGGATGTCGGCCGTTTGGGTGAAGAACTTATTGACGAAGTCCGGCTTGCTTACGTTTCCTGCCCAAACCTGTGTCGTCCCATTGTCACCTTCACCATTCGTAAATGAGCTGGCCACGAGGAAAGTAGTGCCACCATAGTCGGTACGCGTGTTGCCATCATAGATAGCCGGCAGGATGATTTCCTGCTGTGCGCCGTTACTGTCGTTGTCACCCATGAACAGGTTGCGGTAGATCGGTGCCAGTTGGAACGTACCACCGTTGATGACGCTCTCTGCATAGCTGCGGGCCTCCTGCCAACGGGCGGTGCCGGTATACACCTCTGAGTTGAGGTAGAGACGGGCCAAGAGCAGCCGTGCGGCTGTCGCCGTGGCGCGTCCGTAGCTGTTGGTAGCGGGCAGGCTGTTGAGACTCTCCTGCAGTTCATTTTCTATGTAGCTGAACATTTCCTCACGGGTTAACAACTCGATGTCACTTGGTGTGGCTTCCCAGACAGGAAGAGGCTGTCGGTCGATGGTGTCGGTCAACAAGGGCACGTTGCCGAAGTGGTCCATCAGATAGTAGTACTGCAGGGCTCTCAAGAAACGAGCCTCAGCCTGCTTACCCATATCGCCGTCATGCTGGTTAGCCAAATAGTTGTTTGCGAGTATGATGCCGTGGTAGAGGCGGGCGTAGAGTCCCCTCATCGACTGCGTCTGTGTCGAATCACTCCATGTATTGGTGTTCAGTGCAGGAATGCCTGCGTCCATCCAGACACAGTAGCTCTCGTCGGTGGGCAGTTCCTGCAGATTCCACATAGCGCGCACGAGTGAGGTCTGTGCTGCGTCTATGCTGCCACTCAGGTCGTTGTTTCCGCCATCGGCATTGCCGTCAGTTGTCGTCAGTGCCAGATTATCGTAGAGCCGCGCCAGCAAGGGGTCGGCCAGTCCGCCCTTGGCAGTGAAATAACCAGGATTGGCCATGCCACCGTCAATGTGGGCGTAAGAGGCATCAACATGGTTGGAATCGTATGTCGTGCCCTTTCCACCAACGAGGTTGGGACACATATAGAACATTGAAGTTGAGCTCGCTACTGCTGCCGTACTCCATTTCGTTCCGTCAACATAAATAGTGGTCAATGAATTTTGACAAAACATGTTATCCATGTTTTCCACCTTCGCCGTATTGAAACTGCTCAAGTCAAGAGTTGTCAAACCGGTACAGTTCATAAACATCGCAGCCATGTTCGTCACATTGGCAGTATTGAAACTGCTTACATCAAGACTCGTCAGACTATTACATCCGCTGAACATAGAGCCCATATCCGTAGCACTGGCAGTATTAAAGCTACTCAAGTCGAGGCTCGTCAGACCTGTACATTCAGAAAACATACCATACATGCCTACCACGTTGTCCGTCTTAAAGCTGCTCACGTCAAGGCTTGTCAGCTTAGAACAGCCATTAAACATCATGTGCATGTTCGTAACATTATTGGTCTTCAGATTCTCGATACCTGTAACAGTTGTCAGATTACCTAAATTATAGAACCACCATGCGGTGCTTGTCAATGTCGTGTCATTGGCAAATGAAGAGTCAAATACCACTGACGTTATCATGGAGCTACTGCTGTTCCATTCTCGCAGCATACTGTCAGTAAAGTCAACACTCATACCATTGCGTGCAGACTTCTGATTATCATAGTAGAAGGTCAGCTTTTTGCCATAGGTAATGTTTGTCGCCGATTGGCTCAGCACTACATCATCGTCACTCAGTACTGCATAAGCCTCAGAGGCAACAACATACGGAGTGTCGCCATTACTGGTAAGGTAACCTGGATTATCAGGACCGCCGTCAATGTGGGCGTAAGAAACACCTATGTTGCTAGCATCGTAGGTTGTACCAGCTCCACCGACGAGAGAGGTACTTCCTGAAAACATATCATCTTCCCAATTGCCGCTTACATTCGTCATGGTCCAGCCACTGCCAACGTAGATAGTGGTAAGTGCCGCACAATCTTTGAACATTCCCTCAGTTTCTGTGACATTGGCGGTATTGAAGGTGCTCAAGTCAATGCTGGTCATGCTGGTGCATCCATGGAACAAATAGCACGTACGCTTCAAACTGGCTGTATTGAAAGCGCTAAAGTCAGGACCTCCTTCAACAGGATTGCTAGACAGCGACGAACAGTTTTCAAACATTCCCCACATATCGACAATATTGGCTGTAGGAAGATACTGCCAGCCACTTGTTCTCTTCAAATTGGTACAGCCATAGAACCACCATCCAGTACTAATCAGCGTAGTGTCATTAGCCATAGAACTATCAAATACTACGTCAGTAATACTTTCACGGACGTCATGCCAAGGACGTTGGGATTCACCAAAACCATGTTCCAAATATGCGAAAGGCCCAATATCCATGCCATTGCGTGCAACTTTTTGGTCATCATAGTAGAATGTCAGCGTTGTATTATCTCCACTCAAAACAGCATAAGCCTCAGGAGCTACAACATTCGGGGTTTCGCCACTACTAGTAAGGTAGCCAGGATTATCTGGACCACCGTCGATATGAGCATAGTCTACATTCTGATGTTCTTCATCATAGGTTGTGCCTGCACCACCGACGAGATTATTGCAAGCTGTGAATAACGTAGCACCATTTGTAGATGTTACATTTGCCGTACTCCATAGGCTGCTGACGTATATAGTCATCAGGCTGGAACAGTGATAGAACATATACGACATTTTTGTGACATTGGCCGTATTGAAGTTGCTCAAATCGAGTGTTGTCAAACTGGTACATTCTTCGAACATACTTCCCATGTACTTCACATTGGCCGTGTTTAACCCACTCACATCAAGACTCGTCAGTTTGGTACAAACAGCAAACATCGCATACATATCTTCGACATTACTCGTATTCAGATTCCCTAAGCCGTAAATAGCAGTAAGGGCCGTAAAGTTACTAAATAGAGCATTCGCAGTGGTCAGGGGATAATTGACAAATGTGCTATCAATGTATATCTCTTCTACATAGTCGCGATTGTTCGTATAGACATTATCCGACATCCTGTTTTCGAAGTCAACGACATATCCGCTTGTATGACTGCTCTTGTTGGCATCATAGTAGTATGTCATTGTTAGCTTGTCGCCACTATCCAACACAATGTAGGGTTCTTGTGCCCACAAATTAGCAGACATCAATACTGACAATATGAGGAATAATGTTGATAATATTTTATTCATAATAGCTTGTTTTAGTTATTTAGAAAAAGCACTTGTGTCATCCTCTGCACTGAGAGGAAGACACAAATGCTTGATAATCGTTAGGTTAATGCTTCGGAGCCAGCTGCGGGTCTGGATTGTCGCTCTCTCCAGGCTCGTGCTGCGACGGTGATGTCTTGATAGTCACCACATTAGGACCATATGAATGGCCACGCTCTGTCAGCACGTAGGCTCGTACGTAGTAGGTAGTATTATCCTGCAGGTTGGTAATGGTACCCATGACGTTACCACCCGTGCCACCACGACCAATCGTTAAGATTTCGTCGTCACGAGTCGGCTCAGGTTTTGTGGCACTATAGACAAGACCATAGTCGATGACATCCGTATCTGATGTGAAGCCGTAGCGGAACTCAGCCGATGTATTGCCAACATAGAGTGATGTCAGTTCACCGATGCTCAACATGCTGGCTTTTGTCGTGATTTCTATTGGTTCACTATAGATCACCTCCTGCGAATTCTGTTTGTAGACGAAAGCGCGAACCATGTAGCGCGTATTCTCTTGCAAGCCTGTCAATTCGTAAGCCAGACCACGCGATGTACCACCGTTGCCAACCTTGACAACTTTGCCGTTAGTGACTGTTGGTACGTTACCACTTTCCGTGTAGACAAAACCAAACTCACCTACCACCTGTTCAGAGGCAATATTGATGAGGAAGTTAGCCGACTGACGAGCCACACTCAGTTCACTCAGACTAATTGACGTCTGCAAGGGCTGTGCCGAACCGTTGGCTGCCTGTTCAATGAGCGTAATAGCCTGCTGAGGATTCTTCGTACCAGCAATGATGACGACAGCTGTCAGACGGTCGCGTGTCGTATTGTTCTCTTCACAATAGAGACGAATCTCACCATTACCGACACCTGATATGCTGTTTCCTGACCCATGCGAAGTGCCAGTAGAGTCCATAGCTGCCTCGAAATGCAGCCAATTGACTGATGAGGGGATATAGGCATGCCACTCAGCATTACTCTCAATGCGCAACATCCTTTCGCCACCGCGATACTCTATCTTATCCAGCTGTTCTGGTGCTCTGAGGAAGATGTCCTTCACGCCTTCCTGAGTCACCTGAACCTCGACGACGTTACCTTCAGAAATCACCTCGAAGACAGCCGTACGCGAAGCATCGCTAACAGCGTTGTCCACGCTAATATTGACGGACTCAGAGCTTTGTGCTGCCGTACCGCCTGATGTCTTGCTGACATGCAGCCAGTTGACACCATCAGGCAGTTTGATGGTCCACGTACTGTTACCTCTGATGTTTAGCGTCTCAAATTCTTTGCTTTCGTCTTTTATCGACTTTTTGTCGGCAGTAAACGTGAAGCTGGTACTGCTCAGGTTCAAGGCACCAGCAGCAGGTGTCTGACGAATGGTGACCTTTTGCTTCAGTCCGGCATCAGACACCAGCGTGAACGAAGCCGTACGGTCCGACTTGGTCTCATTCTGGTCTGTACCGATGACCAGCGATCCGTCACCGTCGCCTTCACGAGGCTGTATACTCAGCGTTATGCCAAAATCACCCGTATCCAGGTCCTGCACCTTCCAGTGACAGTCGGCCGAGACATTCACCACGGTCGTCTCGTCAATGGCACGTATCTCAATGTCGCCACCCAACACTCGCAGCATCTCCTTGGCAGGCTTTGCTGTCAGTTCGTCGTCAGACTTACATCCTGTCAGTCCGGCCATCAGGGGCAGGGCGACTAATAATGCGATTATATTTCTTGTCTTCATATCGTTTCTTCCTTTTTACTTTTTTACCTTTTTACTTCTTTACCTTAATAATATATATAATAAGGTGTAGGTTAGAAATTGAAGATGGCACCCAGTGTCACCATGAATCCGCCAGCAGTAATGTTGCTATTGTCAACAATGCGTGTGAAGTTGTTGTCCTTGCTGACAGCCACAGAGAATGCCGGATTGAAGAAGGCATAGAAGCGTTCCATCGGCGCAAACACCAGTTTGGCACCTACGCTGATGCAGTTGGCAGTAGCACCGTCGCCATAGGCGTTCGTACCCTTATCCACCGTACCTGACAGGCGCTCTATCTCGTATCCCAGCTGTGGGGTGATACCCAGACGCTCCGTCAGTTCAAACTGATAACCAGCCTTAACGGCTATCGTCGAGCGCTTGTAGGTCATCGAGCTCAGGTAGGTATCTGTGCCGTCAGTCGAGTACCAGTGCACAGGATCCGATGCATTCAGGCCAAAGGTATAGCTGGCCTGCAGGTCGAAGTTCTTGTAGGTAGCACCAGCCAACGCTGTGATACCACCCAGCTGACGCATGGTGTAGCCTGCACCAAAGTAGAAGGTCCGAGGCTTGATGTACTTCACCTTCTCCATCGTCACGGTGTCACGTGTCGTCTCGTTATGACGTACCGTATACTCCAGTCCGCTCATGGGTACATAGCCCTTACGCGTCAGTGAGATCTGATAGGTACCTACGGGCAGTGTGTGTGTCTCCGTCAGGTCTATCTCGTCCTGTCCGTTCAACAATGCCTGTGCATTACGCGGACGGGTATAGATGCTCAGTCGACCAGTATGTGGCGTGGGTGGTACAGCCGTGATGTTGTTTTTCTGCTGTGCCACAACGGTGAACGATGTCTTCTCAGGGTCGCAGTCGGCCTTGCGTGTCTCGATGACGTAGGTGCCCTCGCGCAACTGCGTCTGCCAGAAGCCGTTACCCATGTTCTGACCCTCAAACCAGATGTCGGCCTTGTTCTCCACCGTGACGTTCACATCGCCGAAGTGGTCGCTCATGTCGCGCTGCTCCACGTTGACCATCTTGTTCTGCTTCGTGTCGTCCTCAGTGGTTACCCATACCTCTACCTCACCTTCGTAGCGGTCTTTCTTGGCCTCAATCTTGTGCTTACCGAAGTTCAAGTACTTGTTGTAGATAGGAGCCTCGCCCAGACGCTCGTTGTCTACATAGATAATTGATCCAGCCACCTGCGAGGTGATGTTCGTATAGCGACCAGTACCTATGTCAATCAGCATCTCATAGGTACGTCCGCCTGATACGGGAATAGGATAGAAGAAGTCGCGCATCACACCGAAAGCAGGGTGCTGCACGATGAGCTTCTGTGCACGACGAGGCACATACAGCCAAATCTCGCCTGCATGCTCCTCAGTGGCTACTATACCCAGCGAACCACCATCGAAGGTGAATCCGCGTTCTGGGGTCTGAATCTTGATCAGGGCGGCACGTTCGCCGTTCTGGTCCATTTTCTCTGTACCTCGGGTGTTAGCTGTCAAATCGTTTTCCAACAATTTGAACTCCACCACTCTCATGCCTTGTGCCATCATCTGTGTGGCCACTGTCAGGCAGAATAAGGTTAGTACTATTAGTCTTTTCTTCATATCGTATAAATTTTGGTATCTTCTTAACTTATCACTTATCACTTCTCACTCATCACTTCTCACTCATCACTTCTCACTCATCACTTCTTAACCTCTCTGCAGAAGGATGACTGTTGTCGGCTCGTTCTGCACCATCGGCATCGTTTCGCCTACGCGCGATCCGATATACGTTGGGTCACAGATGATGAACTTACGTCCCTCACACATCACGTAGTCGCCCTCCACAGGTTCGTTGAAGTTGACAGCCATAGCCAGGTGGCCAGGATAGTACACCAGCACACAGTCCAGTCCAACGACGTCGCGAACGAAGTGAGACAGCAGAATCGAGCGGTCCTCACAGTCGCAATACGGATAGAACAGGGTCTCTTCGCCAAAGAAGGCACGGTCGGTACCCCATACATCCTCGTCATAGCGATAGAGGAAGCAGTTAGAATCCTGAATAACACCCTCCAGATCGATATTGCCGTGCAACCACCACAGCAGCTCCTGTACGGACTGCAGCTCCGTCTTGCCCTCCAGCTTCTCCTTCATCTGCGGATACAACTGGTTGCGGATGTCCTCCTCCAACGGACAGTTGGCATACATCGACCAGCGTGTCATGAAGTTATTGTTGACCATCGACGACGGATAAGTGCTCAGGAAGTCGATGTAGTTCTTGTTCGAGTGGATGGTGAACGAGAAGTCGGGATTCTTCGTCGAGGTGATGGTACGCTCGTTCGAGGGATTCATGGCTAGACGCTGAGCCGTAGAGATCTGCAGCGACAGTGAGCTCTCCTTGGGGAACGAAGCCTGACAGATGCCCAGCGAGCTGCTCTGCTTGCCTTCGAGCATGAAGTACCAGTCGCCATCCATCGAGTAGAACAGCTTGTTATAGATGAAGTGGCGCGTAGCAGCCAGCATGTACAGGTGGCTCTCGTCGTGGGCCAGACGCATCTTATAGCCTGACTGCGAATAGAGGAATGCCTGTGCCAGCACGGCTTCGTTGGTACCTTCGCCATAGAACTGCTGTGTCAGGGTGTACAGCATCTGGTAGTAGGCCCAGTCCGAGAAGTCGTGGCGCTTGCGCTCCTGCAGACAGTCGTACAACATGTTGTCATACTGTGTCTTAGGGAACTCGTCGCGAATCAGGTCGGCAATGACGTCCGACGACACGTCCTTCATCTTAAAGCGGCAATTCTCGCCAATACGCACCTTACACTCCGTGCCAAACACATAGAACTTCATGTAGTTGTTCTGACGGAAGGTCTCCTCCTTCACCTCAGCCAGCGGTTGGGGCTGTGGCGTAGGAGCCTCGGGCTTGATGACCTCCTGGACAGTGGCCTGTACGTGTACCACGGGCTTCTGTTCCTTCTTCTTAGCTTTGGCCTGGGGTTCCTGCTTGGGCTGCAGCTGATCGGGCACCTTTCTGTTCTTGCTCTTGAACAGGTCGCCTAACTTCGACATCTGCTTGCCAAACCACGAAGCTGTCTCCTGGTCGGCACCTGGGGCTAGCTGTGGCAGTATCTCCTGCTCCTTGGGGGCAGGGACGGCAGGCTCGGCGTTGAACTTCTTCCAAGCTTGGCGCACAAACTCACTATACTCGGCCAGCGCCTGCTTGCGGAAGTCGTCATAGTCCTTCTGCATGGCAGCGCGTGCCTTCTTGAAACTCTCGCGAGGATCATCCTCGTCGTCTTGTGCACTGGCGCCATTCACACATACCAATGCCAACAGCAACAGCATCATGCGGCTGTTTACCATCTTCACTAGACTGTTTGTAAACGATTCTATTTTCATTGTTCTGATTGTTTTGTTTATACTTTTTAGGCTATACTGGTTGCAAATTTACAAAATTTATTTAATTTCGTATCATTTTTCCCCTTTTTTTTTCGTTTTTCCTCAAAATCTGTGGTTTTTGGCCCACTTTTAACACTTTTAGTCCTCCCAATACTCCAAGACGCGCTTCTGCAGCACAGTGGTCTGTTGGCTCTGGCTACCCTCCTCCCAGTACGATAGCGTCATCGAGTTCGACGTCCAGTTGCCGTAGTCGTCACGCGTCAGGTACGAGTTGTGCATGTTGATGGTCATCACGCATTGTCCTGTCTTGTCGAACACCTTCTGGTTCTGCGACATGATTTCGTTTTGGTCGTTATAGGTATATTCGTTCACGTAGCGAATGTTAGCCGTTTGGTTGGTCAGCGTACGCTTCACCAGCCTGTAGCGGCTGTCGTAGGTATATTCCACGTCGCTAAAGCCCTGCTTTTCCGTCATGCGGGCATGTCGCAGATAGCCGTAGCGGTCGTATTCGCGATTTACGAGGTCAGGATTCTCCAGTTGTCCGTCCTGCGAGAAGCGCAGAAACTGGTCTTCTGATACGGCATTCTCCGTCACGACCTCCTGCACAGGGCCATGCAGTCCCATAGTCATCGCATCCTTATAGAAAGCCGCAGTAGGATAGTAGAACACGCGGATGTCGCGCGACCCATTCTCGTTCTGCACCTCGGATATCTTCACGCTGCCGTAGTCGTCCATGTAGTACCACGCACCATCGCGCTGGGTAAACTCGCCATAGTCCTTCTGCAGCTTATAAAAGAAATACTGGAAGTTCCTCTCGAACATCGACTTCGTGCTGTAGGGGCCCACCGTGATGTAGGCCGACTCCACGAAGTGCGTCTTGGCATTGGTGCTCACCAGCAGTTTCGCCCTGATGCCATAGAATTTTCCACGAAAGTAGTAGTCCTCGCCATCGTCGCTCCTGCCCCACTCTGCAAACTCCGCTTCCGTCAGCCGTTGGCTCACGCTGTCCACCGGTCCCTCCAACGGTATGCCCATCAACTGCAGGCATCGTGGGTCAGCCTCCGACTGTGCACGCAGCACCGTCGTCAGCATCAAAAGCAGCAGGACAAGTAATAATCTTTCATTACTCCGCAGAAATAGAATGATGCTTCTCTTCCTGCCAGTCATGATATTTAAGCAATATAGTTCCTACTACAGCGATTAATACAATAGAAACAGAAACAATTATCGTATTCATTTTTTCTTCTTATTTTTCTTTTGTTCAGTAGTTTCACCTTCATTAACCCAATACAATCCAAAACCGAGAACGATTACAGACATAATCACCACCATATAAATAATGATAGGCTCATGCATGTCTGCAAAGATTGTCGACAGCAATAATGCCGTAACCATATATTTGGCTATATCCATTAGCCATTTCCCAAATTCTTTTTTCATGCTGCAAAGGTAGGGATTAATTTTAAATATTCCAAACTTTTTCAGAAAAAATATCAGGCGAGACACCCGATGGATCGGGGCCTCGCCTGAAAATATGACATATCTCTGATGTTTAGAGTCCGCCAGGAATATTGAGTCCAGGAATGCTGGGGCCAATATTCAGACCAGGAATCTCCTCGAATTCAGGAGCCAGAACGTCGCCACCTCCTACTTCATCGTTAAAGACCTCCATTGAGCCAGCCAACAACACTTGTGACTTAATCTCTACAATCTCCATTTCTGGATGCATATATGTTTTCTTCATATTGTTTATTTTCTTTTAATGTTTAACAGAAATTACCATTAATTCACCATGAATGACTCATTAATTACTTAACGATAACTTTTTTACCATTCGCAATGTAGAGACCCTTAGCAGGCTTAGCCACACGCTGACCAGCAAGGTTGAAGAACTCGCCCTTAGCCTCAACAGCCTTAACCTCATTGATGCCAGTAGCATCACCTCCGAAGCCGAGGAACTCAGGAGCTGCACCAGACCCAATCGTCAGGTATGCTTTACCAGCAGGAACCTTTTGGCCACTTGTGAGCTTGTAGAAGCCAACGCCATTCTTACCATCAGCCAGTACATAGATAGTACCGTCGCCAGTAACATTACCATCAGAAACGAGCAGGTCGTTGTTAGCAATAGCAGACGCACTCACAGCAAATGGCAGTGAGTAATTACCTGCATTAGCCTTAAGAATAACTGCATTGTTAGAAGGAACCACATCAACCTTATTAAGAATAACCTTATTACCCTGAACCTGTGCTGCAAATGCTTCTACACCATCAGGAATCTCAACGTGCTTTGTGTAAGAGAATGTTGCATAACCAGAACTACCAATAGTTACATTAGCACCAGTAGCCTTTGTCAGAAGGATATACCATACAGTACCCTTGTTAGAATTGTCCCAAGGTAGAGCAATACAGTTCAAATCCTGCTTGTTATAAGCAGTCAGGTCAACTTCAATAATACCATTCTCATCTGCTTGAGTATTCAGGAATACATATTTACCAGCATCACCCTCGGCATAGTCACCAGCATTCTGCTGAGCATCAACCTCATGATTCATGTAAAGCACTAGCTTCAAGTTGGGAGAGGTCACAAACGTTATCTTGCTGTATGGAGAAAGATCTGCAATAACATTCTTGCTTCTTGCACCAACAACAACATCACCATTACCAAGCACAATAGGATGAGTGTCCTGACCAATACCAATTCTAGGCTGGAGGCTGGGGAATGCAGTAGTAAAGTCTACATAGTCACCAGAGGGTTTACCGGGATCTTCCTCATAGACAATATCAGGTATATCTACTTGCTCATTCTCAGGATAGGTCTCCAGATAAACACTCTTGATGACAGCCTCGCCAGGAGCAGCGCCATTATTACCAGAGAGGCAAATCTCATCACAAGCCAACAAGTACTCGTTATAATCATTGGGGGAAACTTTTGCGAGGGTATCAGCCAGAATGAACTCGTTCACACCGTTGCTGGCATAGAGGGTCAAGTTAGAGCCGCCCTTGTAGAACAGGATACGGAACTGTTCACCGCTGTTAATCTTGCAATCAACAACCAGTTTCTTATAACCTGAAATATCACCACTGGGCAGACCGATGTTACGCAGCTGGTTGTAATAAGTGGTTGACCAGGTGAATGTACCCAGAGTTGCACCTGTTCCATCAGGTGTCCATGTCGTATTCGTGTTACTTGGACTCGCAAAGGTTGCATAAACCTTCTGGCCCTCATCGTCATAAGTCTCCAAATATACATCGTTAATGACAGCCTCGCCAGGAGCAGCACCATTATTACCAGAAAGACAAATCTCATCACAAGCCAGCAAGTACTCATTATAATCATTGGGAGAAACTTTTGCGAGGGTATCAGCCAGAATGAACTCGTTCACACCGTTGCTGGCATAGAGGGTCAAGTTAGAACCGCCCTTATAGAACAGGATACGGAACTGTTCACCGCTGTTAATCTTGCAATCAACAACCAATTTCTTGTACTTCGTAATATCGCCACTGGGCAGACCGATGTTACGCAGCTGGTTGTAATAAGTGGTTGACCAGGTGAATGTACCCAGAGTTGCACCTGTTCCATCAGGTGTCCATGTTGTATTCGTGTTACTTGGACTCGCAAAGGTAGCATGCACCTTTTCTGTCTTTGCATTTGCACCAACAGCAATAAATAGTGCTGCTAATGCCAGAATCGATTTAGTAAATTTTCTCATAATTAAAACTTTAGTTAGTTATATTAATAAAACAAATAAAACACGTTGTCAAGTTAGTAATCACATCAATGGGTTAGTAAATACCGTAATTGAATAGTACGACCACAAATTAGTGATAAAAAGATGATGGGGACAAAATTAAGCAATCAGCATGAGATTACCAAACAAATGCACCTATATTTTACCAAAAACAGCAAAATAACACAAATTCGAAAGTCCGTGAAACATTTTCCGTACCCTTTGGCAACCTTCGTCATCTCCTGCTGCCCTCCAAAAGTATCATCTGTGTCGTCCGAAAGCACCAAAGCCCTCGTCCGCTTCCTTCGCGCACATGCTCCGCTTCCTTCGGACGAGGCCTCCGCTTCCTTCGCGCAAGGGCTCTGCTTACTTCGCGTGAAGTGCCCCCTTCATGGTTACCTTTTGTTTCCTTCGTGGTAACCCATTGTTCCCTTCATGGTAACCAGTCGTTCCGATGATGGTTACCACCTGTTCCACACATGGGAACAAACCGTTCCCATCGTGGGAACGGACTGTTCCCGCCGTGGGAACGGTTCGTTCCCACGTAGCGATGTGATTGCGAACTGCCTGTAAACGAGGCGCTTAGACGGTTCAGGCACCCAAAAAGGCCCCTAAAAAGGCCAAAAATGACGTTAGTATGACGTTTCAAAACACTAAACGTCATAGCCTAACTCTTTATTCTACAACCATTTAAGTGCGATTATGACGTTTGACGTTAGTTTTTGACATTTTTTGCGACGAGTGAAAAATCAGCCCCCAAGGTCGTCATAATTTTCCCCTGCAATTTCTTCTGCCAAACGATTGAGAATGAGACACTGTTCGCGCGAGATGGTCTTACGCTGCATATGATACTCCCACGGACTGATTTGCAGCAAGCGGCCTTCACTGCAGGCCATGAACGACTCGCCAGCAGGCTTATAAAGGGGCGGAAAGCCATTTTCTCGAAGCAGAATCAGACGATAGCCCCTGTCCATCGCTTCGCGCATCACCTCTTTCTCCCTGGTAGCAACGGCAGCACTGACGAGCACACCACCCATCTCACCCAAAGCTAGCCATCGAGCTTTCTTCTGTGCGAACTCCTGATCGCTATCGGCACGATGGACAATAACGGCAGCGCGATCAGGGACAGTGAGCAGAAAGCGATTGCCTACCATCTGACAGGACCACTCGCCGATGGTGATATGTTGCATAATGGTGAAGTAATCAGGACACTGGCGCTTGATGGCCAAACGGCGAGGATTGTCGTCGAGGTAGCGCTTCCAGTTGTCAAGCTGTCCAGGACGAAGAAGGATCTTGTCGTTGTAGCCCTTTTCGAAGAGGGACGGACGAGGGGCAGCGGAAGCACCGCCCGCTGGAGAACCAGCGGGCACGGAGGCCCCCAAAGGCGGAGCGGAGCCACCAGCAACCAAGGCGGAGGCAGGGGAAAGCGAGACAGAGCCCCCAGGAGGCGAAGCGGAGCCCTCTGTCCCCTTCGGTTTTCCGAAGGGCGGCATCTTCCCCTCCTCTACCAGCGCCCACCACGCCCTTGTGCAGCCCGTCATAAAGCCACTAACCACATGTCCTAGGTGCTTGCCTTCAGGCAGCTTCTCCTTGACCCTGACGATGATATGCAGGTGGTCAGGCATGATGCAGAGCTTCCAGACCTCGACCATCGGATAGACTGCAGAGATTTTAGCGATCTCCTTGTCGCGGATGGCCTCGCCCAATGGCGACAAGACGACCCTAGGCGCATCAGCCGTTGCTGATGATGCCAACTCGTCACCCTTCAACGGACCAGATAACGGCATGCGCTCGTCACCCTTCAACGGACCAGATAACGGCATGCGGCCGTCACCTTTCAACGTACCAGATAACGGCAAGCGTACGTTGCCTTTCAACGTACCAAATAGCGGCATGCGTCCATCGACCACCAATGTCAGCATATATGTACCCTTATCACAATAATTATGGGAAGGGGTTCGACGCTTCATCGTGTGCTGAATGTCATTCACGTGTATGCCTGCGGCAATTGCTTCTTCACGCTTTCTGCTCATAACAACAGGCAAAAGTAGCATTTTTACACAAAACGACCAAATATGCGGTCATATTTTTGCTAAATAAAGAATAATGTGTAATTTTGCAGACTGAACATTAAAAACAGGGACTATGAAGATATTTGCAGTAGGAATGAATTATATCCAGCACAATAAAGAGCTGGATGGCGCGTTATATAAACCAGAGAGGCCCGTGATATTCACCAAAGCGGACTCGGCACTGTTGAAGGATGGCAAGCCCTTCTTCATACCTGACTGGAGCACGCAGGTGGACTATGAGACGGAGCTGGTGGTGAGGATTTGCCGACTGGGTAAGAGCATCCCAGAACGCTTTGCCCACCGTTATTACGACGCTGTGACCGTGGGCATCGACTTTACGGCACGCGACTGGCAACGAGAGGCTCGCGAGAAGGGACAGCCCTGGGAAATCTGTAAGGGTTTCGACGGCTCGGCAGTCATTGGCCAGTGGGTGGAGAAGGAGAAATTTCGCGACGTGCAGGCGCTGCACTTCCATCTGGACATCAACGGACAGACGGTGCAAGAGGGTTGTACGAGCGACATGCTCTACAAGATTGACGAACTGGTGAGCTACATCTCGCAGTTCTTCACGCTGAAGACGGGCGACCTGCTGTATACAGGAACACCTGTGGGTGTGGGACCAGTGAAGATTAACGACCACCTGGAAGGGTGGTTGGAAGAGCGGAAAGTATTGGAATTTAATTGTAAATGACATTTAAGAAGACGATAACATGTGTACTGTTAATGCTTGTTGGCTTGACAGCCAACGCGCAAAGGTTCTTCAACCTGACTGCTGATGAAGTCAGGATTGACACGCTGTTACCCGTCTTCAACTATGCCTATCCGTTAGGGCCCAACTATGCGGACTCCACCTATGAGGTTACGATAGAATATCCTGAGTTTGTTCCGATGGAATCGGCCGAAATTGAAAGATTCCATCAAATTAGGAATGAAGAATCAGGCATGAGGAATGAGGAGTTGCCTGCGATGCCAGAAATTGCCCATTCCATCAGCGTCGACCGTAAGCAGGGTACGCTGCACATTGGTTTCATTCCCCTAGTCTATCGCGACGGACAGTATCAGAAGCTGGTGAGCTTCAAATTGGGAATTCGGAGTCACGGAATCACGGAATCACGGAATGACGGTATAACGACATTACGGAATGACGGAATAACAACATCACGAAGGGCTGCGTCGCAGCGCTATGCAGACAACTCCGTATTAAGGTCAGGCTCGTGGGCCAAGATCCGCGTGCCTGTATCTGGCATCTATCAGTTGACGAACGATTTAATCAAAAAGGCCGGTTTCAACGACATTAATAAGGTAAAGATATACGGCTATGGTGGTGGTCGTCAGCCTGAACAGCTGACAGCCGACTATCTCGTTGAAACCGACGATTTAAAGGAGTTGGCCACCTGCACCGTAAACGGACGACGCCTGTTCTACGCTGTAGGACCCGTCACGTGGGACAGTAGCTACAAGCGCATCCGCAACAACTATTCCGACTACGGCTACTACTTCCTGACAGAAGACGACAGCACGCCACTGACCGTTGAAAAGGAGGAATTTTTGAAAGCATACTATCCACTGCGCGACGACTACTGCACGCTGTACGAGGTGGACGACTATGCCTGGTTTCATGGTGGACGCAACCTGTATGACGCCACAGAGATACAGGCTGGCACCACGAAGAGCTACACTATCAGTGCCAGAGGGACTGGTCGAGGACAGCTGACCATCGTGCTGACGGCCTATGGCGGAGCTGGTATCACAGTGGCGCTGAATGGTGAGACGCTGGGCACGATGACGATACCCAAACAAGGCGAATATGAATCTATGCTGACATCAACGCGTACCTTCATCGTCAGCAATCTGCAGGCCAGCAATACGGTGAGTGTAACGACAAGTGCCAGCAGCGGCACCACCCGCTTGGACTATATCTCCATATACGCTGAGCAACCTCAGAGCGCACCTGACTTGGAGGGTGGTAGCTTCGGCACGCCTGAATACCTTTACCACATCACGAATCAGAACCATCATGCCGATACCGCAGTGGACATGGTCATCATCATACCAACCACGCAGAAGCTGATGAAGCAAGCCGAGCGTATCAAGGCACTGCACGAGGCACACGACACGCTCCGCGTGAGAATCGTACCTGCCGACGAGCTCTACAACGAGTTCTCGAGTGGTACGCCTGATGCCAACGCCTACAGGCGCTACGTCAAGATGCTATACGACAGGGCTGAGACGGAAGAGGACATGCCCAAATACCTGTTGCTGTTGGGCGACGCAGCATGGGACAACCGCATGCGCTGTAGTGAATGGGCAAACACGTCGCCAGACGACTTCCTGCTATGCTACGAGAGCGAGAACTCATACAGTCACACGAGTTGCTATGTGAGCGACGACTACTTTGGGCTGTTGGACGACAACGAGGGTGCCAGCTTGCTGACAGAAAAGACGGACATCGCCGTAGGACGCATCACGGCACGTTCGAATGGCGATGCAGAGATTGTCGTGGACAAGATAGACAACTATATCAATAATAAGGAGGCAGGCATCTGGCAGAACACCGTCTTCGTGATGGGTGACGACGGCAACCAGAACTGCCACATGGAAGATGCCGACTCAGTGGCCCATCTGACGGAACTGCTGCACCCCAACCTACAGGTGAAACGCGTCATGTGGGATGCCTATACACGCGTGACGACAGCAACGGGCAACCGCTATCCTGACGTCACCAGACTGATACGCCAACAGATGCAGCAGGGTGCACTCATCATGAACTATTCAGGTCACGGACGTGCCGACGCCATCAGCCACGAATACGTGCTGACACTGACAGACTACAACCTGTCATCAGCCATGCGACTGCCGCTGTGGATGACGGCATCGTGCGACATCATGCCCTTCGACGGACAGGAGGACAACATCGGAGAGACGGCCCTCTTCAACGCAAAAGGTGGCGCCATCGCCTTCTTCGGCACGACGCGCACCGTCTATCAGCCGCAGAACAAGCTGATGAATGTCGCCTTTACCCGTCAGGTGCTGAGTCGTGACGAGAGCGGACAGATGATGCCTATCGGCGAGGCCGTGAGACGGGCCAAGTCGGAACTGGTGACGACAGGTATCATCATCGGATACCAGAAGGATGCTCAGGGCAACCTGAGACCTATCTGGTCGAGCGACAAATCGGAAAACAAGCTGCAATACACGCTATTGGGCGACCCAGCCATTCGTCTGGCACTGCCCACAGCCACCATCGTGGTGGACAGCATCAACCATGCTGCTGTCAGCAGCGACATCCTGACGCTGAAGGCTGGCACGACAGCCACTGTCAGCGGACGCGTGCTGAACAGCAATAACGAGACAGACACAGGGTTCTACGGAACGGTGAATGCGATGGTGCGCGATGCAAAAGAGAAGATTGTCTGCAAGTTGAACGACACCTCGGAGGCCGACGAGCCCTTCGTCTACTATGACAGGACGAGCACGATCTTCAATGGTAACGACAGCGTCAGACAAGGACGCTTCACCTTTACCTTCGTCGTGCCCAAGGACATCTCATATTCAGACCAGCAGGGCATCATCAACCTCTTTGCCGTCAACAGCGACAAGACGAAGACGGCAAACGGACGCTTCGAGAATCTCGTGATGAACGGCAAAGGCGAAGGCAGCGACAATCAGCAGGGACCAAACATCTACTGCTATCTGAACAGCACGTCGTTCGTCAATGGCGGCAACGTGAACAGTACGCCCTACTTCGTGGCAGAAATAAGCGACGAGGATGGTATCAATGCGGCAGGTAACGGTATCGGACATGACCTGCAACTCATCATCGACGGTGAGATGAACAAGACCTACTCGCTGAATGAATACTTCCAGTACGACTTCGGCAGCTATACCAGCGGCAAGCTGGGCTACAGCATCCCTGCACTGGACTACGGCAAACACCACTTGCTGTTCCGTGCCTGGGACGTATTGAACAACTCGTCGACGGCAGAGTTCGACTTCAACGTGGTGAAAGGTGTAGAGCCGCTGTTCAGCGATATGGACTGCACGCCGAATCCTGCAACGACGAAGACGACATTCCGCATCGTCCACGACCGTGCTGACAGCAAGATGAACGTCATCATCGACATCTTCGACATCTCTGGACGCCATCTATGGACGCACAACGAGTCGGACACCTATAGCGGCAACACGCTGACCATCGACTGGGACTTGACCACAGGTGGAGGCAGTCGCCTGGGTACTGGTGTCTATCTCTATCGCGTACAACTGAGCAGCGAAGGCAGCTCGTATGTATCGAAAGCTAAGAAACTGATTGTGCTGACGAACAAGTAAAGGGTAAAGGGTAAAAAAGTAAAAAGGTAAAAATAAAATATATGAAAGATATGAAGAAAAGAATGAATAGTAAGGTAATTGGTTGGGTAAGAAAGGTTTTACCTTTTTACCTTTTTACCTTTTTACCTTTAACAGGGTTTGCGCAAGACGCCAAGAGCCAGTTCCGTCCTATCGACCACGCTGTCATCTCGCAGACCATCGCTCCTGATGCACGTAGTGCCGGTATGGGTGATATAGGTGCTGCCACTGACCCTGACGTCAACTCGCAGTTCTGGAATCCTGCCAAGTATCCGTTCTGTATCAGCAAGGCAGGTGTATCCCTGAACTACACCCCGTGGTTGCGTCAGTTGGTGAACGACATCGACCTGGCATACTTGGCTGGTTACTATCGTATTGGTGACTATGCGGCCATCAGCGGTTCGCTGCGTTACTTCTCGCTGGGTGAGGTGTACACCTCGCTGGAAGAGAATGCGATGACGGTGAAACCCTACGAGATGTCACTGGACGTAGGTGCCTCGCTGATGCTGAGTGAGAAATTCTCTATTGCCGCCGCCCTGCGCTGGATCTATAGCGACCTGCGCTACGACTATACGGAGGATGCGTCGCCGGCCTCAGCCTTTGCTGCCGACTTGGCATGCTACTATCAGAACTATCTGAACATCGGACAGCGCGAATGTCAGTTGGGCTTGGGTCTAAGCCTCTCGAATGTGGGTTCGAAGATTACCTACTTTGGTGATAACCGTTCACAGTTCCTGCCTGCCAACCTGCGTATAGGTGCCTCGCTGATGATTCCCGTCGACGAGTACAACCGTTTCACCATTGCCGCCGACGCCAACAAGCTGTTAGTACCAATGGCTCCAACCAAGGAGATGTGGCGCGCCGAGGATCCTGACAGCACGAAATGGGGCAGTCTGGATGCCTACGCTATGGAGAAGTACTACGACGTCAGCTCGATATCGGGTATCTTCAAGAGCTTTACTGACGCACCAGGTGGCTTCAAGGAAGAGCTGGAGGAGATCCAATGGAGCATCGGTGCCGAATACGTGTATCACGACCAGTTCTCGCTGCGTGCAGGTTATCACCACGAATCAGAGAACAAGGGTAACCGTACCTACTTCACCGTGGGTGGCGGCTTCCGCATGAACGTCTTTTCGCTCGATGTGGGCTACGTCATTGCTACTGCCAAGAGTAACCCGCTTGACCAAACGCTGCGCTTCACCCTGTCATTCGATATGGATGGTATCAAGGACCTCTTCAAGAAATAAATCGGGATCTCGGAATTACGAAATAACGAAATAACGAAATAAGGAAAACATGATAAGAGTAGGAATGGGCTATGACGTCCACCAGTTAGTGAAAGGTCGCGAGTTGTGGATGGGTGGCATCAAGTTGGAACATGAGCTAGGCTTGCTGGGACACAGCGATGCCGACGTACTGATTCATGCCATCTGTGATGCCATTCTGGGGGCAGCAAACATGCGCGACATCGGCTATCACTTCCCAGATACCTCGGCAGAGACAGACGGGATGGACAGCAAGATCATCCTGAAGAAGACCATCGAGCTGATAGCTACCAAAGGCTATCAACTGGTGAATATCGACGCTACCATCTGCGCAGAAAAGCCTAAGATGAATCCGCACATCCCTGACATGCAACAATGCATGGCTAACGTCATCGGGTGCGACCCTGACCAGATTAGCATCAAAGCCACCACAACAGAGAAACTCGGATTTACAGGACGCCAGGAGGGTATCAGTGCGTACGCCGTGGCATTGATAGAGAGAAGTTAAAGAAGTTAGAGAAGTTTGGATACAAAAAAACGTTGCTACTCATCATCGAGCGGCAACGTTCAAAAGCCTATGTTTAACTAAAAATCCTTTTCCAATATAATCCAGTCTTTCGACTGGAGGGCTGTCCTCAGACAGCATATATAACTAATACTAACCTTTTCGCTTTAAAAAGAAAGTTATGAGCGTCTCGCGACGACCACTGTTATCCTAACACATTTAAAACTTTCTTATTACCAATAACTAAAAACCTAAAACTATAAATATTACTACTAACCTAAAACAATCTATTAACCATTACTCGACTTCACTTAGTCAAGCGTTGTCTTTGTTTGACGATGCAAAGGTACAACGTTTTTCTATCATTTGCAATATTTTGAGGGGAATAAGTGTAAAAAAGCACTCTATTCTTGATTTAAATCAAGTGTTGTGCGCGAAAACAACAGATATTAACACATTTATCGCCAATTGTGAATGGCTTTTAAGAATTCGAAAAAGCTCAAATAAATTTGGCTTTTTGCTCACTTATTCGTACCTTTGTACCATCATTTATATTAAGGTATGAGAGTACT
Organism: uncultured Prevotellaceae bacterium; assembly: GCA_902762565.1. Taxonomy (GTDB): domain Bacteria; phylum Bacteroidota; class Bacteroidia; order Bacteroidales; family Bacteroidaceae; genus Prevotella. The sequence continues at coordinate 43,043 of CACWOS010000006.1, read as the reverse complement.
CATTGTCAATACGAGTGAGAGAACAGGTGGGGCGGCCGTAGCAGCCAATCGCCTGATGGAAGCACTGAACAACAACGGCGTCAAAGCCAAGATGCTGGTACGAGATAAGGAAACAAACCATCTGTCGGTCTGTGCCCTACCCCAGACCTGGCAGCTCCGATGGCATTTCCTGTGGGAACGGTTCTGCATCTGGTGGCATCTTCGACTGAAACGCACGCATCTTTTTGAAATAGACATTGCCAACTGCGGTACCGATATCACACAGCTACCAGAATTTCAAGAAGCGAATGTCATCCACTTACATTGGATCAACCAAGGTATGCTATCGCTGAAAGGTATCCGCAAAATCTTAGAATCGGGCAAACCTGTGGTATGGACCATGCACGACATCTGGCCAGCCACAGCCATCTGCCACCTGACGATGGGCTGTCGCCATTTCGAAACTCAATGTCAGAACTGCCGCCTGTTGCCTGGTGGAGGTTCTGCAAACGACCTGTCAACCCGTATATGGAAACGGAAGCAGCAAATGCTGGAAGGAAGACGTGTCTCTATCGTTACATGCAGCCAATGGTTGGGTAGCGAAGCTGCAAAGAGTGCTCTGCTCAATAAGCAAGACATCACCGTCATTCCCAACCCTATTGACACCCATCGCTATCGTCCTGCTGACAAGAAGAAGGCCCGTCAGTCGCTAGGGTTGCCACAGGATGGACATATCATTCTATTTGCCTCACAACGCGTCACGAATCCGAACAAAGGCATGAAATACCTGATTGAAGCGTGCAAGTTGATAGCCAGTGAACATCCAGATTGTCGTGAGAATACATCAGTTGCTATCTTGGGCGGGCATGCTGAAGAGATAGCTCATTTGCTACCCTTCCCTACCCACGCTTTAGGATATGTAAATGACGAACAACGCATCGTTAACGTCTATAACGCAGCCGACGTCTTTGTGCTGCCATCACTGTCGGAGAACCTGCCTAACACCATTATGGAGGCCATGGCTTGCGGTGTGCCTTGCGTAGGATTCCGTGTGGGTGGCATCCCAGAGATGATAGACCACCTGTCCAATGGCTATGTCGCCAACTTCCAAGACGCAGAGGACTTAGCCAAAGGCATTCATTACGTGCTGGACGAGGCTGACCAACAAGCGCTGAGCAGCAGTTGTGTGCAGAAAGTGGCTCACAACTATTCACAACAGAGTGTTGCCAACAAATATATTGAAATCTATGATACGATTCTCCATCGTCACAATAACATATAATGCTGAGAAAGTTTTAGAGCGTACGCTCAATAGTGTGCTCCATCAGACCTACGAAGGTGTGGAGCACCTGATAGTCGACGGGGCGTCGAAAGATAACACGCTACTGATGGCAGAACGCTATAAGGAACAAAACGATACCTCAGAGAATGGCCATAAGGTCATCATCTTGTCAGAACCTGACCACGGCATCTATGATGCCATGAACAAAGGACTGACACAGGCCTCGGGCGACTATATCGTTTTCCTGAATGCGGGCGATTGTCTTCCTGATGCGCATACTTTAGAAGAAATCGTGCACCAAAGCCGACTGAACCAATATCCTGAAAACGAGTTGCCTGGTGTGCTGTATGGCAACACCAATATCGTGGACAACGAGGGACGTTTTCTGCATCCCCGTCGACTACAGCCACCAGCAAAGCTTACTTGGAAATCGTTCCGCCACGGCATGCTAGTATGCCACCAGGCTTTCTATGCCCGTACCGATATCGCCAAGAACACCCAGTACGACACCCGTTACCGTTTCTCAGCCGATGTCGACTGGTGTATCCGTGTCATGCGCGAGAGTGAACGCATGGGCCTGACACTTTGCAATACAAAAATGGTGGTAGCCAACTACACAGAGGAAGGGGCTACCACTCAGCATCACAGCGAATCGCTGAAGGAACGCTTTCACGTCATGCGCCGCCACTATGGTCTGCTGACCACTTTGGCCATGCATGCGTGGTTTTTCATTCGCGCGTTCCTAAAATAGTGTATCAAATTATTATTATCTTATGACCTTTCGGCCATTGACGATATACAGGCCTTTCTTCGTCGGCTGACCGTTGAGTCGGCGACCACTGAGGTCGTACCACTTAGCATTTATCATTTGTTCTTTATCATTTAGACGCAAAGCGTCGTCGATGCCTGTCACCTGTCCCTGCAGTGCACCAGCCTCATTGTAGTAGCCGCCGTTCTTAAAGTTAAGGTCAGCAGTTTGCTGTCCGTTATTATTGTTGTTAAATATGATAAAGGTGGGCTGTGTTGTCAGCATACCGCTATAGCTCCATTTCCACACGTTCTTACCATTATTCGTGCCGACCTTTGTACAGGCAGCACCAGGCCATGAACCTCCAGTATAGTTATTCTTCGAGTCCCATGCCCAGCATTTCACGACACTCCATGAGGTGGGTGCCTCGAAGAAAGCACATACCTCACCTTCTTCCACTTGGCAGCAATCAGGAGCAATAAACTCGTTCTCCTTGATATTGTCGAGTGCCGATAGGTCAATATTGTCGCTAACCAACAATTTAAAGTTTGTACCTTGAACTGCAACTTTTAAATCGCTGCTGTTGCCACCATTGGTTACATCGCCTAACAGCAGAAGCATCTTTCCGTTTTTGCCCTGTACCATAACAGTGCAGCCTGTTGCCTCTGGTTGCATGGAGATAATGTTACTCTCGTTGTTCACACCTACGGCTTTACGCGTTAGAATAAGCTTCTTAATTGTCGTCTTGTACGTCTGCCAGTGTTTCAGCCATACACAGGGGGTACCAGGCATCGTGAGGATAAAGGCATTGGCAGCTTCCACATTGGCATAGAGCGGACATTCGCCCTGACGTCCAGTATCATGGTTGTCGACAAACGTCACGGCATAGCGCTTGTAGTTGTCATCGTCAGACAGACAGCCATCCTTCAACCGGCTCCATTTGCCACCGCTAAAAGCATCGTTGATATAGTACTTCAGCGGGAAGTCGAAGGCTGCACTCTGGATGACATCGTCCTGCTTGGTGCCGTTAATCCAGTTGGTCACCACCGTTTTATTGCCGTCCCAGCACTCGCCTACGGAGAACTTGGGCTTAGCGGTCACATTATACTGCCCCACATACTTGGCGGCAAAACCCTTTACGAAGTCATAGCGGAAACCTATATAACCCAAATCGTTGAGCAGGAAGTCGAGATAGGCATTCACATTCTTCTGAACATTAGCGCCTGTATGGTCTAAGTCGCGTGCACCGCCCCAATTATCACCAGTATCATTGGCTCCTGTAGGATTGTAACCATTGTCTTTTGCCTCGTCGGTTCTGCAGATGTCTGCAGCCGTCAGCTGATAGGTCACACCTTTATATGTCTCAGCAGGGAAATGCAACCAGTTGCCGTCAACACTGGCACGATGGTTAATAACGACATCCTCAATAATGCCCGTACCCTTTGCCTTAAAGGTATTGATCATCGAGCGTAGCTGTGCCTCTGTACCGAAAGCACTCTTGTGGTCGAACCAATAGACGGGATGATAGCCCATATTCATGGTCAACGCGTTGGCGTATGCTGAGTTAGGCACCCAGATGAGGTCGAAGAATTGCGACATTTCATCGGCCTGCGACTCTAAGTTTGCCCAGTTCGTATCTGTGTACGAGTCCCAGTAGAATCCCTGCAACATCACGCCCTCATACTGTGAAGGCCATCCCTGTGCCAGCATGGACAACGAGGCCAGCATCGTTATCAGTGAAAGTATAAATTTCTTCATATTCATCAAGTTATAGTTTAATCCGGTGCAAAGATACGAAGAAAAAACACACGTTGTTCCCCTACTCTATAGAATAGTTTTCACTTATATGTGCAATCGGTTGCATTATACCGTATTCTAAAGACATGTCACTTTCAGGTCGTTCCGATGTTGGTTTCCACTCGTTCCGAAGTCATCTACGACCTGTTCCGAAGTCACTTTAGGGGGGCAAAGTAATATCGGAACGGCTACAAACTAAGTCATCTTCGAGTTGAAGATGACTGCGGAAAGACCCAAAGATGACGTATCTTTCCTTTCGAGGTGCACCAGATAGTACCTCTTCGCCCTTCCGAAAGGACTTCGCAGGGGTTTACAAGCCTGCACGCCAGGTACGACGCGCCTTTGCGCAGGGTGCGATAAGCCATTTCTCAACCTTACGGGCCTGCCCAAAACACCTTGCGGGCATACGCAGAACGCCTTGCGGGTATACGCAAAACGCCTTGCGGGTACACGCAAAATCTTTGCCCGATTTTTTGCATCGTAAAATAGTAGCATAGTTGTAGCACACTTGTAGCATAGTTTTTTAAAACTATGCTACAGATAACAGTGTGATAATAAATAAATTACACCGATTGTAGCACTCATAGCATACTTTTCCCGTTTTCCCTCATATTGTAGTGTACTGAATAAGTCACAAACAATCAGGCGGGCACCATTGCTGATGTCCGCCTGAAAATGACTATTTGTCAGAGTTTACTGCTTTGTAACTACGACTTTGTTGTTTCCTTCATAAGCAATGTAGAGCTGAACCTTATATGTACCAGCCTCTGCTAAAGTAAGGTCTTTACCATCATTCTGCGTAAGATTGTCGAAAGCAGTAGGATCGCCGTTAGCACCACCCCAGCTAATAGTCCAATCATGATTCATACGGAACTTCATTGCACCAGCTGACAGGGCTGTAGTGCCCTCCCATGCACCAGTTTCCTTGTTATAGGTCAAATCGGTGTCGGTGTCCCAATTACCGTTGACAGTACCGATGATACTGATACTATTAACCTTAGTAATAGACCATTTCATTGCAGAGAGGTCAACGTCAATCTGATAGAAGCCTGCTGCGGCATTACAGTCCTTCTCACCTTCCTGAACCAGTTTTCCTTCTTCACCGTTTGGATCCTGTCCCCAGTCATCATTCCAGTTGTCAGCATTGGGCTTGAACTTGAATCCACCATCCAAATAATAGTAACCTTGGTACTTACCATCGAACGACGGGCTGCGAAGTGGCATAGAACTGCTCCATCCGTGACTGTTACCAATCTCATAAATGTATTCATTGAACTTGACTGCCTTAGCTTCCCATGTCTGATCCAGCATCTTGAAAGTCAGGTCATAGAACTTTGCATTCTTCTCAATTTCTACGACAAAGTCTGAACCTTGATTATCGTAGTTAAAAGTTCCCTTTTCGCCTGCAGCCAAACAGCTGTTCCAATCGCCAGTACCAATCTTTGATTCAGGAGTAACCTTAAACTTGATGATGCCATCTTTCACTGCGTCATCAGTGACAGGAACACGACATGTAAACGTTGGATTATCATAAGGACTTGAACCGTCATTTGTCAGTTCGTAATCCTTATTACCATTATTCCAACCGTTAATATTACCTGTGATATAATACTTCTGTTCGATGAACGGAGCCTTGGCATAAGCCTGAATCTGGAAAGGAGCCGAAGTGCCAGTTTTTATGTTCGTACCGCCATTAGACACCCACATATTCAGCGTTGCATTAAACGTACGGAGAATATTCGGATTACGTCCAAATGTCTGGGCAATATACTCCTGGAGATCTGCTGCAGCCATACGGCCCGTAGCATCTACATCATACTCAAAGTCACCAAGATTGATAGTATAGACAGGAGCATAGGCTGCATCAGAAGCAGTAGGAGCAGTCGTAATGTTGACAACCTGTACGCTGTCCTGACCAGCGGGAAGCGTATTCAAGTTGATTGAGACACCTGTAGTAGCCACAGTACCATCAGTAAAAGTTGCAGCGGCAGGCTGTTCTACTTTGGCAGGTGTAGTCCAATCTTTGTAGTCCTCTGTACATGCCACAAGAGCAACTACGCAAGTCAGTGATAAAAATATTTTCTTAATCATAGTTGTATCGATTTATTGACGTTTAACTTTACTCTGCCGTCTGCTTGATGAGACGGAAGAAGCGAGTGATGTCATTGTAGAGGATGAGGTACTTGCCCTTCTCTTCAATCTTCAGGTTGTCACCGCTCTGAACACCAAATCCATAGAGACCCTGAGAATAAACCACGAACGAACCGCCGCTATTGTAGTCCCAAGAATCAGCTTGCTTAAACTTGAACTCAATACCTGCATCAAACTCGTGCAACAGATACCAGTCGTGATTCTCCCAACCAGCAGAGCATGGGGTAAAGGCAATATTATCGCTCCAGTCTGATTTCCAAGAGCCTGCGATAGAGATGCTTGCGTAGACAGGAGCAGCCTCTGTATACTTCTCTATCTTAATCGCTTCAGTACAATCTCCCTCATCAGCAATTCCTGCTAATTTGGTCGTATTGAGAGTAATCTTATAGAGACCTGCCTCAGGAACGGTAATATTCTTTGAACCACCATTGTTCTTGACAAATTTACCAAAATTATCTTTACCTTCATCTTTTTGGCCAATCTGTGTCTTCCACTCATCTTCCATAGAGCCGCGCAACTTGAATCCATTGCCGCCTAAGTAGCCAATCCAATAAATCTCGCCTTGACCATTCTTCTTGTCATACTCAAAGTCCTTGACATAATTCATTGGAATAACACACTTACCAATGTCACTACCCCATGTGCCGTCAGCGATATCAGCACCAATCAGCCACCAAGTTTCAGGATCAGCAGGCATCAGTTCAATATAATAAGGTATGGTATTCAGAAGAACAGTGTTAGAATTTACTGCCATATACTCGTTGAATGAAGCATCCTGAACAGCAGCCTTAACACGGACTGTCAGAGCCAGTGCGGCAGGTATCTGTGTTTCATCCCAGCCTGTCAACTTCATCAGAGCACGGTCAATGCTTTCTGTGCTGACATCAGCACGACAAGTATTGAATGTCTCGGGCAGTGAAATAAAGTCAGCACCAGTATTGTCATCCGCATTGTCGTCATACTCCTTGGCGAATGTGCCTACATGAGAAATCTGAACAGTGTAGGTCGGAATGACGGGAGCATTGAAATTATTGAAAACGGGCTGCGACCATGTCAACTGCACGGTATTCGACTCTTTCAAGTCGACATTACCACTGGCTGTGGCAGGCGCATTAAGATTAAACTCACTCGGCTGCGAGATAACAGGATTAGAATCTCTGTCATCTTTGCACGATGTCAGTGCTACTACACCCATAAGAAGTAGTAGGGCTGATGAATATATCTTTTTCATATCTTTTCTCATCATTTTTATTAGACATTAATAGCCTGTGTTCTGCTTATCCTTCAAATTCGGGTTAGCATTTATATCCTTAGCAGGAATAGCAAAGAGGTTGCGATAGGCAGCAAAACCTACACCTTTTTCAGAGCCACCCTTCCAGTCCCAGAGATACTGACTACTATTTGGACCACCAAAATATCCATAACGTATCAAGTCAGTACGGCGGAAGCCTTCGTGATAAAGCTCACGGGCACGTTCGTCCAGAATCTGGTTCAAAGAATACTGTGAAATAGTATTCGTATTGGCACGCTCACGAAGGGCATTGATATAGCCAGTGCCAACTGTTGAAGTCGTACCATTATTCAGACGGGCATCAGCCTCAGCAGCAATCAGGTAAGCCTCAGCAGAGCGCATCAAGAAGTAGTCGGTGTCCACAAACTTAGAGTTGTGAGGATTGCCACCATTTGAATAAGTGTTACGATACTTGCCTACAGCATAACCAGAAGTATATTCAGTAGGAGTTTTTACGACCAGTTCACGGCCCTTGCCAAAGAACAAAGCGCGATCGTCACCAGCAGTAAGTACCATACCGGCAATAGTGCTATCTGGAGCGTTATTATTGGGGAAGAACTTAGCAAGCAGCTGCGAACGGGCACGGTTACCAGCCCAGAACTGATCGGTACCATAATCCTTATTCGTATCCATATCAGCCTTCCAAGTAGAAGCCATGAGGAAGAGAGTAGTACCCCAAGAGGTTGTAGTGATACCATCCTGATAGAGCGGCAGAATAGCTTCCTGCGAAGAACCATTTTCACCATTGTCGCCCATAAACAACATCTGGTAAGCACTCCACTTGCCATTTTCACTCCTATGCTTCTTTCCGTCAACCGTATAACCCTCCCAAAGCTTGTGAGGACCATTGATGACCTTCTCAGCATAGGTCTTGGCATCCTCCCAACGGGCTGTACCAGTATACACCTGAGCATTCAGATACATACGAGCCAGCAACAGGTTGGCTGCATCCTGATCGGCACGACCATAACCATTGTCGCTACTCTTGCGAACTGCGGGAGCCAGCATAGAGCCAACGACTTCCTTCAACTCAGACTCAATCCAGTTGAACAAAGCTGTACGTGACTCCAGAGGTGAAGAACTCTCGGTAGAGACCACTGTAGAGAAAGGTACATTGCCATAGCAGTCCATCAGATGATAGTAATAGAGTGCACGAAGGAAACGAACCTCTGCCTCACGTGTGCCATCAACGCCCTTACAGGCATCCAGATAGTGGTTACAGAAGTTGATACCACCATATAGACGATAGTAAAAACCCTGAAGCATTGGATGCTTAGCATCCCACTGGTTAAAATTGAAATCGGGAACACCCGGGTCACCCCATGCACAGATAGCCTCATCGGTAGTCAACTCATTGGCATTCCAAAGCTGACGTACGAAACCGGTCGTACCTCCATCTAGTCCATCAATATCACAGTCACCTTCAGCACCTGTATTACCAGCCAGTGCCATATTAGCATAGCACTTGGTGTACAGACCAACCTCATCGACAGTCATTGTCGTACTGGGATCGATGGGGGTCACATCAAGGTCTTTGGTGCAGGAATTCAGTCCGACAGCCAGCAGAAGTGCTGCTGCGGGAACTATATGTTTAATATATCTTGAATTCATAATTTTATTCCTTAATATGTTGTTATTATTAGAAGTTGAGGTTCACACCCATCTGGATAGTGAACGGACGTGGATAAATACCATTGTCGATACCACCACCAACCTCAGGATCAATACCATCATACTTGGTGATTGTGAAGACATTGGTTGCACTGACGTAGACACGACCGCTCAGGAACTCATCCCATGTCTTGAATGAGTAACCCAGTGTGATATTGTCGCACTTGAGGAACGAAGCATTGTGTACAAAGTAGTCAGTGATGACCTTATCGTAGGTCGTCCATCTATTGCGTACTGCTACAGGTGTAGCATTCTGCAGATAGTTGAACGAGCTGTCGTAACGCTTTGCAATGTTAGAATAGCCTGCCTGCTTATCCCAATATACATAGTTGTCAAAGCTTGCACGCAGTGAGAAGCCGAAGTCGAAGTTCTTATACTGGAGACGAGAGCTCAGGCCTGCGGTATAGGGAGCTGCGGGACTCTTATAGAAGATACGGTCTGCATCGGTCAACTGACCATCACCGTTACGATCTACAAAAACACCTTCCAAAGGTTTGCCGTCCTGGCCGTAAACCTGCTGATAAACATAGAAGGAATTGGCGGGATGACCAACTGCCTGTGCCTGTACCTGGTTACCAGTACCGGCAGAAATTCCACCAGTCATAACGATAGAAGATTCACCAGTCAGTTCAGTAATCTCATTCTTGTTATAGGTAAAGTTACCTGTCACCTCCCATGTCAAGTCATCAGTTACGATAGGACGAACGGTCAGAGCAGCCTCTATACCCTTATTCTCCAAAGAACCAATGTTTGACAACACACTATTGCGGAAATTGGAACCAGCAGAAATATCTGCATAATTAATCAAATCGGTCGTTTTACGCTTGTACAAATCTACGCTACCGCTAATACGGTTATTGAAGAGCCCAAAGTCAAAACCAATGTTATAAGTCGTTGTTGTCTCCCACTTCAAATTAACGTTATATGCATCTGGACGATAGAGGATACCTTCGTCGTTGACACCCTTAATGATATAACGACCATCCTTGTTGGAAGTGTTGACATTATAAGAAGCAAAATAGTTATAGTTACCAATACCATCCTGCTGGCCAGTCTTACCCCAGCCCAGACGAAGCTTCAGTTCGCTGAGTGCCTTGACCTTCTTCAGGAATGGCTCCTCATTAATCTTCCAACCAAAAGCAGCTGATGGGAATGTTGCCCAGTGTTCCTTGAAGCGGCTCGAACCGTCACGACGTACAGTGAAGGTCAGCATGTAGCGATCAAAAGCAATATAGTTTGCACGTCCGAAGAATGATACCAGGTAGCTCTCCTGTTTCCATTCTGATTCGCTTGGCTTATAAGGTTTACCTGCCAGGCTATTACCATCATCGTCAGTCTGTTTGGTCGTCAAGGGATAGAGTCCTGCGTATGCCTTATCACCCCAATACTTCTTGTGCGACCATTCGTAACCAGCCATGATGTCGAAGTGCTGAGTCTTTAGGAAGTCTTTATAATACTGAGCATAAGTAGACAGCGTCAGATTATATTTGCTCTCCTTCGTATAACCATCATTACCATAGTAGAAACTTGACGGTCCCCAGTTGGCATATCTCGTTCTCTGCTTACCATTAGCCCAGTCACCTGAGAGGTTGGCATGCAGACGGAGATCTTCGAAACCATGAATCTGATAGTCGATTTCCACATTACCCATATAGTCGAATGAGTTGGCATAATCATCCTTTTCCTTCAGCAGGGCCACGGGGTTCTTGGCAGCATTGGGATTCTGAGTAGTAGGATAATAATCATCCTTCAAAGACGAACCACTATCAGTCCATGCGAAGAAGTTGCGATAGTTACCAAACGCACTGCTATAGTCATAGACAGGTTGTGTAGGATCCATGCGAACAGCTTCACCAATAGCACCTTCGTTGGCATAGCGGTTAAAAGAGTGCATGAACTTACCATTGATATTAAACTTCAGATGGTCGTCGAAGAATGACGGATTCAATGTCAAACTGGCTGTTGTACGCTCGAAATGAGAACCCGAAAGGATACCATCCTGATTGGTATAACCTACACTGACACGATAAGGCATGTTCTTCAAGCCGCCAGCAAGAGTTACATTATGGTCAGTACCGAAGGCACCACGGAAAATTTCGTCCTGCCAGTCAGTATTGGCATCGCCTAACAAAGCTTCTGCATCGGAACCAGCGCCATAATATGACCTGATGAAGTTACGATACTCGTCAGCTCCCAACACGTCAAAGTCTTTGGTCTTGAACGAATAAGAGACATTACCATTATAAGTAATGCTGGGTTTCTGACCCTTACGACCCTTCTTGGTGGTAATGATGATAACACCATTAGAACCACGGCTACCATAGATGGCGGTAGCAGAAGCATCCTTCAGAACCGTGAAGCTCTCAATATCAGCGGGGTTCACCATTGACAATGGGTTGGCAGCACCCTTGATACCCTGATTATCCAGAGCCAGACCGTCAATAACGATCAACGGGTCGTTAGAGGCATTCAGTGACGAACCACCACGGATACGAATTGTTGCACCGCCACCTGGGGTACCACCACCCGTCGTTACGTTCACACCGGCAATCTTACCCTGAATCATGTCTTGGGCATTGGTAATCAAACCATGGTTCTTCTCATCAGGCTTGATAGCCGTCACAGAACCGGTCAGGTCGTTCTTACGGGCAACACCATAACCGATGACCACAACCTCGTTCAAGAGAGCCTGGTCATCCTGCAGCACAATCTCCACATTGGGAGCAGCCTTGGCAGTAGCGTTCTGATAACCGATGTAGCTGACAACGAGGTCAGCACCTGCATTAGCTTTCAGCGTGAAGTTACCGTCGAAGTCCGTGATGGTAGCGGTCTGTGTGTTCGCTACACGTACGGTGGCACCGATGATAGGTTCACCCTGAGCATCCTTAACATGGCCTTTCACGTTGATTTGCGCGAAGGCTCCTACCGATAGGAATAGTCCTAACATGAGGACAAGCATCCTAATAGGCATCTTAATGTTTACCTGCTTCATCTTTTAATCTTTAAAGTTACTAGTTATAAAAAAATTGGTTTTAGCGTATTCGAATTAACGAAATGATTTAAATCTGCTGCAAAAGTAAAGATAATTTTGTTACGTTATACTTTTTTAGGGTATAAAACGTTATATAGTTAATGCAAACGTTTGCATTGTGTTTTATTAACAAATAAGATATTAAAAGAACAGCATGACAAACTTTTCCATAACTTTGCATGCATAACTAACAACTGAATGAAAGAAACAGCCCCATTAACGATGAAGGACATTGCCCGCGAGTTTGGTATCTCCGTGGCAACGGTGTCGCGAGCCTTGAAAGACTCGCCACGCATTTCGGCAGAACGTCGGGCTGCCATTCAGCAGTATGCACGCGAACACAATTTCACGCCAAACGTGATAGCCGAGTCGCTGCGTCATTCAAGGATAAAACCACAAAAGGTCATTGGTGTCATCATACCGGAATTTACCCACTTCTACTTCTCGTCAGTACTGGCTGGTATTGAGGAAGAGGCGTCAGCACATGGCTATCGTATCATGGTGGCCCAGAGCAATGAGCAGTATGAGCGTGAGGTAAGAATATGCCAGTCGTTCTACGAGAACAAGGTCTGTGGCATCATTGTCAGTCAGGCCAAGGACACACATCAGTATGACCATTTCCAACGACTGATGGATGCAGGGCTGCCTCTTGTTTTCTATGATAGAATATGTACGGGCGTGAATGCAAGCCGTGTGGTGGTAGACGACTATATGGGAGCCTATAATGCTGTGTCATACCTGATTGAGACGGGATGTCGCAATATTGCTTTCTATGGATCGCCCATGAATTTGGAGATATCGAAGAACCGCTTTAACGGTTACAAGGATGCATTGCTGAAACATGGACTGACATACGATGAGGGGCTGACATACATTTGTGACAACCGTGCAGATGCGGAAGCCATTACTCCAGAGGTTCTGAAGAACGAGCCAAGACCAGACGGTTTCTTTGCCGTCAACGATGATACGGCCATTGGCATCCTCTATACTGCCAAGCACATGGGATTCAATGTTCCTAACGACATCAGCATCTGTGGCTTCACTAACGGACAGCGGGCAGTAGCCTGTGACCCCATGCTGACCACCGTAGAACAGCGTGGCATCAAAGTGGGTGAGGAGGCTGTCGACATACTGATTAGTCAGGTAGAGGGCATCATTCCTCGCGACAAACCCCAGCGCCGCGTGGTCCGAACCAGGCTTGTAATAAGGGGAACGACTAGATAAACTAGACCACCTAGAATATCTAGAAAATCTAGAGCAACTAGAATAACTAGAAAATTATTAAATATGAAACAAAAACCGAATTTACCGTTTTGGAGTCTATGGAACCTGAGCTTTGGGTTCTTTGGTGTGCAGATTGCCTATGCCTTGCAGTCGGCCAACATCTCGCGCATCTTTGCGACGTTGGGTGCCGACCCACACTCGCTGAGTTATTTCTGGATACTGCCACCATTGATGGGCATTCTTGTGCAACCGATTGTCGGAACGCTGAGCGATAAGACTTGGACCCGCTGGGGACGCCGTATTCCATACCTGTTTGTCGGTGCTGCCGTTGCCGTTTTGGTGATGTGCCTGCTGCCTAACTCCGGGTCATTCGGACTGACCATCGGTGCAGCACTCATCTTCGGACTTGTGGCACTAATGTTCCTCGACACCAGCATTAACATGGCCATGCAACCCTTCAAGATGCTGGTAGGCGACATGGTCAACGAGGAGCAAAAGGCCAAAGCCTATAGCATCCAGTCGTTCCTTTGCAATGCTGGTAGTGTGGTGGGCTATGTATTCCCATACGTCTTTGCCTTTGTAGGCATCAGCAATGTGGCTGCCAAGGGCGTCATTCCCGATAGCGTCATCTGGTCGTTCTATATCGGCGCCGCCATTCTGATTGGCTGCGTCATCTACACCACGACCAAAGTAAAAGAGTGGAATCCGCAGGAGTATGCAGAGTATAACGGAACTGTGAACGAGGAAGAAGAGACAGGTGGCAACTGGATTGCCCTTTTGAAGAATGCACCATCAGCATTCTGGAAGGTGGGCCTAGTACAGTTTTTCTGCTGGGTAGCCTTTATGTATATGTGGACATACACTGCCGGCACCATTGCCGATACCGTATGGAATACCACTGATACTGCCAGCAAGAACTATCAGGACGCTGCCGACTGGGTGGGAATCCTCTTTGCCGTTCAGGCTATCGGGTCAGTGGTATGGGCTGCCGTATTGACGCAATTTAAGAACGCCAAGTTCGCCTATGCGCTCAGCCTCATCTTAGGAGGTATTGGCTTTGCGATGGTGCCCTTCATCCACGACCAATATCTGCTCTTTGTACCCTTTATTCTGATTGGTTGTGCTTGGGCCGCCATGCTGGCCATGCCATTTGCACTAGTCACCAACGCCCTACAGGGCTACGGTCACATGGGTGCCTATCTGGGATTGTTTAATGGAACCATCTGTGTGCCGCAAATCATTGCCGCTGCCCTTGGCGGCACCATCCTCACATTGGTAGGTTCAGCACAAAGCACGATGATGCTGGTTGCCGGCATAAGTCTCTTGATTGGTGCTGCATGTGTGACGATTATAAAGGTAAAAAAGTAAAAAGGTAAAATAATAAAAACACGATTGAACTATGAAAATACTTTTTAATGTAGAATATCAGACTACCTTTGGTGAAGACCTGGTGCTGAATATCCTCTCTGACGATGCCGCCAAGACATCAAAGCATAAGATGACAACGCTCGACGGCACACACTGGTTTGTTGAGTTGAGCAAGGCAATGAAGCCTGGCACATATATCGACTATTATTATAGTCTGCTTCGTGGCGATGAAGAAGTCCGTCATGAATGGCTCGTAGAGCCCCACCGACTGGAGTTTGCTGCCGAGAAAGGAATACACTATACGGTATACGACCACTGGATTGACATTCCTGAGGATGCTCACCTTTATAGCTCAGCCTTTACAGACTGTGTGATGGCTAACCAGCGCGAGCTGAGCACGACGACAGAGTTTCAACGCACAGTACGTCTGAAGGTTCGTGCTCCCCAATTACGCATCGGCGAACAATTAGGTATTGTAGGTGCTGGTGAGGCACTCGGTAACTGGGATGTCAATCAGGCACTGCCTATGTTCGAGCATGAATATCACGAGTGGGTTATCAGCCTCGATGCTGCATCATTACCCCCAACCTTCGAATTCAAATTCGTGATGCTGGGCATTGAGGAGCCTTTATGGGAGGAATGCGGAAACCGCACGGTTTCGCTAACTGAGATAGCCGACAATGAAGTGGTTGTCTACGAGCTATCGCAAGCCAACTTCCCAGTCTATCCTTGGAAAGGTGCCGGCACGGTGATTCCTATCTTCTCACTACGTAGCGAGGGCTCATTTGGCGTAGGTGACTTTGGCGACCTGAAACTCATGATTGACTGGGCCGACAAGACCAACCAGCGCATCCTACAAGTGTTGCCCATCAACGACACGAATATGACACATACATGGCAGGACAGCTATCCGTATAATTCGATTAGCATCTATGCCCTGCATCCGCAATATACCGACCTTAGACAGTTACCTGAAATCAAAGATGAAAAACTGAAAGCACACTTCGAACAGCTGCGCCAGGAGCTGAATGCGCTGCCACAGATTGACTATGAGCGTATGTTCATGGCCAAGATGGAGTATCTGCACGTGCTGTTCGAGCAGCAAGGGGCAGCAGTGAAACGTACTGCTGCCTACAAGCAGTTCATTACGGACAACGAGCAGTGGCTGAAGCCATACGCAGAGTTCTGCTACTATCGCGACCTCTACGGAACGGCAGAGTTTCCGACATGGCCAAAAAAACTTCCCAAGCCTGACAAAAAGGTGACCGACTTCTGGTGCTACGTGCAGTATAACCTTGACTGGCAAATGCACGCTGCCCACGAGTATGCCCGTGAGCACCATGTCATCTTGAAGGGTGACATCCCCATTGGCATCAGCCGCGACGGTGTCGAGGCATGGGTTGAGCCCAAATATTTCAACCTGAACGGTCAAGCCGGTGCCCCACCCGATCCGTTCTCTGCCGACGGTCAGAACTGGGGCTTCCCCACCTACAACTGGGACGAGATGCTGAAGGACGGCTGTCAGTGGTGGGTACGTCGCTTCCGCAAGATGGCACAGTACTTCGACGCCTACCGTATCGACCACGTCTTGGGTTTCTTCCGTATCTGGGAGATTCCTGTACCCGAGAAGTCAGGATTGGAGGGACAGTTTGCACCAGCCTTGGGTCTGAGTCGCGAAGAGATTGAGGGTTATGGCATATATGGTCACGACGACCTGTTCTTGGTCGATCATAAGCGTAAGGACCGCTGGCATCCACGTATTGCCGTACAGTATCAGGCGCCTTACGAGAAACTGGACGAGGGCGAGAAATACAACTTCAACCGTTTGTATAACGACTACTTCTACCGTCGCAACAACCAGTTCTGGTATCAGGAGGCGATGAAGAAACTACCACGTCTGACGCAAGCCACCCGCATGCTGTGCTGTGCTGAAGACCTCGGCATGGTGCCCGACTGCGTACCCTGGGTCATGAACGAGTTGCGCATTCTGTCACTCGAGATCCAGTCAATGCCTAAGGACGACAAAGTTCGCTTCGGCCATCTCAGCCGCAACCCTTATCGTTCGGTATGTACTATTTCTACGCACGACATGCCTACGCTGCGTCAGTGGTGGGACGAAGACGAGGAGCGTACGCAGGACTACTACAACAGCATGCTCTACCGTGGTGGTGCAGCACCTCACCCGCTGCCGGGTTGGTTAGCCAAGGACATCGTTAGTCGTCATCTGACATCGCCCTCGATGCTTTGTCTGCTGTCGCTGCAAGACTGGCTTTCCATTGACGAGCGTCTGCGTCTGCCCGACCAGAATGCCGAGCGTATCAACATTCCCGCTAATCCACGCCACTACTGGCGCTACCGTATGCATCTCACCATCGAGCAACTGCTCAAGGAAGATGACTTCAATGAAACTGTCAAGACATTAATAACCCAAAGTGGACGCAAATAATAACAAACATATGAAACACAGAAACTTTTTACTAGCACTCTTGCTGTTGCCACTGATGGCTATGGCTCAAGAAATTATGTCGCCTAATGGCAATATGGTGCTTAACTTCACCCTTGAGCAAGGTCGTCCTACATATACCTTATCATATAAAGGTAAGGAGGTGGTGCGCCCCTCACACCTCGGTCTGGAGTTGGCTAAAGACAAGCATGCCTCGTTGGGGTTGGACGAAGACGACCTCATGGAGGGATTTCAGGTGGTTGACACCAAGACGTCAGAGTTCGACGAGACGTGGAAACCTGTTTGGGGCGAGAGTTCTACCATTCAGAACCACTACAACGAGTTGGCTGTCACGCTAGTAAGGCACTTTAACAGGCCAAAGTACACAGGAGACGGCATGTCACCGGGAACATTTCTCAAAGATTATGAGCGTAGCATCATTATTCGCTTCCGCGTCTATGACGATGGCATCGGCTTCCGCTATGAATTTCCTCAGCAGAAGGACCTGAACTACTTCCTCATCAAAGAAGAGCACTCAGAGTTCGCCATGACCGGTGACCACACAGCATGGTGGTTGCCAGGTGACTATGACACACAGGAGCAGGAGACACAGCAGACGAAGCTCTCGGAGATTCGCGGACAGATGAACAAAGCCGTCAACTGGGGCAATTCGTCAGTGGCTGTCTTCTCACCAACAGGTGTGCAGACCTCGCTGCAGATGAAGACGGCCGACGGACTGTATATCAATATCCACGAAGCCGCCTGTGCCGACTATGCCACCATGCATCTGGAACTGGTTGATGCCGAAACCAAGGCACTGACCACCAAGCTCAATGGCAACAGCAACACTTATACGCCTAATCCGAAGCCCTCACCCTATCCTCTGCCCCAGCCATTCACCTTCGTTAGCCATCTGACACCCGATGCTACGGGTTTGAAGGGTGCCATGCAGACTCCATGTGAGACGCCTTGGCGTACCATCATGGTCAGCGATGATGCACGCGACATGCTGTCGAGCAACCTCATCCTGAACCTCAACGAGCCTTGCAAACTGGAAGACACGTCATGGATTCATCCCACAAAGTACTGCGGTGTCTGGTGGGAGATGATTGTCGGCAAGAGCAACTGGCACTATACCGACGACTATCCCAGTATCAAGCTCGACCAAATTGACTGGACAAAGGTGAAGCCCCACGGTCGTCATGCTGCCAACAACGAGAAGGTGAAGCGCTATATCGACTTTGCCGCCAAGAACGGTCTCGACCAAGTATTGGTAGAGGGATGGAATGTAGGTTGGGAAGACTGGGCCAACATGTGGAAGCGCGACGTCTTCGATTTCCAGACGCCCTACCCCGACTTCGACATCAAGATGCTGAACGACTATGCGCATTCTAAAGGTGTGAAGTTACTGATGCACCACGAGACCTCGTCGTCGACACAGAATTACGAACGTCATATGGAGGCGGCCTTTAACCTGATGAACAAGTATGGCTACGATGCCGTGAAGACGGGGTATGTCGGTGATATCATCCCACGTGGCGACCACCACTACTCGCAGTCTATGAACAACCACTACCTGCATGTTGTCAAGGAGGCTGCCAAGCATCATATCATGGTCAATGCCCATGAGGCAACACGTCCTACTGGTCTTTGTCGCACCTACCCCAACCTCGTTGGCAATGAGTCGGCACGCGGCACGGAGTATGAGGCCTTTGGCGGTTCACGCCCCGATCATACTTGCATCCTGCCTTTCACTCGTTTGCAGGGCGGCCCCATGGACTATACACCGGGTATCTTCGTTACCAAACTGTCTGAGTGGAGCCAAAACACGTCGTGGGCACGCATCACCATCGCTGGTTCGCTGGCCCTCTATCTGACTATGTACTCTCCTTTGCAGATGGCTGCCGACCTGCCCGAACACTACGAGCGTTTTGACGATGCTTTCCAGTTTATCCGCGACGTGGCCTGCGACTGGGACCAGAGCATCTATCTGGAAGCTGAACCTGCCGACTACATCACCGTAGCTCGCAAGGCCAAAGGCACGCAGAACTGGTTCATTGGCGGCAAGTGTGACGAGAACGGTCACAAGACTACCATCAAACTCGACTTTCTTGAAAAGGGACGCAAGTACGACTGCATCATCTATGCTGATGCGCCCAATGCCCACTACGAGACCAACCCACAGGCTTACGTTATTACGAAGCGCGTGGTGAAGCGTGGTGACACCCTCAAACTGCAGGAAGCCCCCGGCGGCGGTTTTGCCGTCAGTCTGATAGCACAATAGCGTGCTCTTTCTTATTATAACAATATACTAAAAGCAAAAGAAAAAAAAGTTTTCTTTTGCTTTTCTCTATATTTATTTGTATCTTTGCCGCCGAATTCTGACAGAATATTATTAACTAAAGAAATTGCATCATATGAAAAGACTTATTCTTGTGTGTACAGTCCTGATGATGGTCACCTTGACGTGGGCACAGGGCGTAAAACCATTGCCTTCTCTGCATGTAGAAGGCCGTTGGCTGGTAGACCAGCATGGCAACCACGTAGTGCTGCATGGCGTGATGGACACACCTAGTGCATGGTTCAATGGCGGACGTTGGGGCTGGAGCTACGATGATGCAGGCCGACAGCGCTGCCTAGACTATTTCGAGAAGTGCTTCACTGCATACGAGAGCACAAAGTGTACCGTGTTCCGACTGCATCTGGAACCTGCATGGACCAACGATGACAACTATACCTATGCTAACGGTATAGACCAGCCTGCGAGCGAGGCTCAAGGCGAGGCCGATATCAGGCACTTCAATCCCAACCGACTGAAGACTTATCTGGAATCGCTTTATGTACCCCTAATGACGAAAGCCATCAATCATCGCCAGTATGTCGTGGTGCGTCCGCCGGGTGTCTGTCCCCATAACCTGAAGGTAGGCGACTACTACCAGAAGTACCTGTTAGAAGTCTGGGACATCGTCACCCAAAATACAACCATCCTGAAAAATGCCGGTCAGATCAGCCTCGAGTTGGCTAACGAGCCGGTCAACGTAAAGAATGCCAATGATCAGGACGATGCCAAGGCATTACATGACTACTTCCAACCTATCGTGGACAAGATTCGTGCCAATGGCTTCACTGGTATCATCTGGATTCCTGGTACGGGTTATCAGTCAAACTACCGCAGCTATGCTTCATGGCCTATCGAGGGCTATAACATCGGCTATGCTGTTCACGATTATCCTGGCTGGTATAACAGTAGTGATGACAATCCCAGTCCTACGAATAAGATCAACAGCTTCCACGACGCTGTACCAGTTGTAGATACCAACCCCATTATCATCACTGAGGTCGACTGGAGTCCGGTGAAGGAGCCCAAGACGCCCAAGAAGAATCAGGATGGTTCTATCCAATACAATGAGATGGGACAGATTGTGTATGAGAATCTCGGAACATGGGCTACTGGTTCTACATCAAAGTGGGGTAAAGCTTTCAAAGCGGTACTCGACAAGTTCGGCAACATCTCCATGACGCTGACCCACCCTCATGAGTACATCGACCTCGACAAGATGCTGCAAGGCACCATCGAGCCTGCTTTTGACGGCAATCCAGAGGCTTGCGGCAAAGCATGCATGGACTGGTATGCCGACTACTATACGAAGGACTGGGCACATGCCGACTTCAAGAACTTCTACGTTAGCGACCAAGGCAACGGCAAATACAAGAATCCTGTTGTCTTTGCCGACTTCCCAGATCCCGATGTCATCCGTGTTGACGACACTTATTACATGGTATCTACGACCATGCATCACTTCCCAGGCGCCACCATCCTCAAGTCAAAGGATCTGGTCAACTGGGAGTACTGCGCTCAGCCGCTGACCGAACTGGCTTCTACGCCTAACTACAACTTGGAAAACGGCGAGGATGCATACGGTAAAGGCATGTGGGCCTGCTCCATGAAATACCACAACGGACTATTCTACCTGCTCATCAATGGCAATGATGCCGGCGGCTGGCTGCTGACGGCTACTGACCCCGAAGGCAAATGGGAGAAGAAGAAACTGTCGCGCATCTACTACGACCCGGGTATGCTCTTTGACAATGGCAAGGTTTACATTGCCTGTGGCATCACCAATATCAAGATGTGTGAACTCGACGAGGACTTCAACTTCATCCGTGAAGAGGATGTCATCAATGACGTAGAGGGACTCGAGGGTTCCCACCTTTATAAGATTGGCGACTATTATTACATTTATGCCACCAATGGCGGCTGGCCCTCCGGGCAGTCCGTCTACCGCTCAAAGAACATCTTCGGACCATACGAAGGAAAGGTACTCCTCGAAAAAACCATCAACAACAAAGCCAACACCATTCATCAGGGGGCACTTATCGATACACCTGAAGGAGAGTGGTGGACTATTCTGCAAGAAGATATAGGCGCACTGGGCCGCGTACCAAACCTACAGCCTGTGACATGGGTCGACGAGTGGCCTGTCATCGGCAAAAATGGTAAACCTGTCGCTCCCATAGGTGCCGTTGGCACCAATGCCACTTATGCTAAGCCTGCACTGCCTGTACAGCCCCGTAAGGCCCTGCCGACGAACGACAATTTCCGCAACTACCCATTGGGAATGCAGTGGGAGTGGAACCATAATCCCAACAATGGCACCTGGACTCTGTTCGAACGACCGGGATGGCTCCGTCTGAAGACCTCAGGTAAAGTCGACCGACTGACTTCGGCCAGCAACATGCTCACCCAACGCATCTTCATCGCCCATGGTAAGGAAACCTCGCTGACGAAGGGTACCGTCTGCATGGATGCCAGCAAACTGGCTGAGGGCGACCGTGCCGGCATCTGTATCTTCCAGGATCCCTATGCCTACTTGGCAGTAGAGAAGAAGAACGGTAAGTTACAACTTGTATGGCGTCAGGATCAGCTCCGCACGAATGATGACTTTACACCCGACGAACAGGTGCTTGAAACGGTAGCCGTCAAGGATACCATCTATCTTCGCGCCGCCATATACAAGTCAGGCAAGGCCTGTTTCTACTATTCCACCGACAACAAGACATTTACAAAAACAGGAAAGGAGACAGTGCTTTCGTTCAATCTCAGCGTCTTTGTTGGTGCCCGCTATGGCTTATTCTGCATGGCCACCGAGGACAGTAGTGACGGCTACGCCGACTTTGACTGGTTCTCGACCGAGGAAAGCTACGACGAGGCCACCTACTATCCCGCCGAATTTACTGGCTTCAGCGAGGATATGCTCACCGCTGAGTCGCTAACACTGTCGGCCACAGCCTCTGAGTTGATGGTGGGCAACAGTGGTCAGCTCGATGTTACGGCCACTTTCCGCGACGGTCATTCTGAGAACGTTGCAGCACAGGCACGCTATGAGACCGACAGCGATGGCATCATCGAGATTCGCAACGGACGCATCTACGGTATTACCGAGGGCAGCGCCAACGTTAGCGTCTACTATACCGATCCGCTGGGACACGAATTGACACAGAAGTTCACCGTACGCTCCACCTTCTTCCCCTTCGGCAAACAGTTCATCAAGACCGACTTCTTTGCAAACGGTACATACACCGAGTCTACCCACACCTTCCGTCCCGGACAATGGGGACAGATGGGTTGGGAGTATCCTAACGGAGCAGACATGTCTGCCTATAAATATCTCGTCATCAAACTGTCTTCGGCGAGCAGCAGTTCTCACCTGAACATCTTCACACAAAACAGCATCTGGTCAGCATGCTACTCTACAGCTGACTTCGGTTCAAAGACGCAAATTGTGGTAAACTTGCAGACAGCGAAGTATACCAACGACAGTGATAAGAAAGGACAGGCTCTCGACACAAAGGACATTCACATCGTGGCATTCTGGGGTAATGGCAATCAGGACATCAAAGTCAATGACATGTATCTGACCAACAATAGCGACTATTCAAAACCTACAGCAATAGAAGGCATCTTAACTGACACCCCAGTGTCTGATGCAATCTATGATCTGCAGGGCCGACGTCTACCTTCAGACATTCGTCTGAAGCCTGGTCTATATATCGTCAACGGCAAAAAGACTGTTATACGCTAAACGAGCTGTTGGAGACACTTATAACTCAAAGTGGCATAAAAGACTGAACTTCATCTTCAGTCTTTTATTTTTTCTTAGGCGTCAGGCTGAACCGGTAGGCTAACGACAGCAGGACATAGCGGCGCATGTTGTTGGTCCAATATTCTGTTCGACCCTGTGAAGAGACGTAGTACTGCCACTGAGTGACCTGACCCAACAGGTCGTAACCCTTCAACTTAGCAACCCAACGGCCCTGCTTCCACGACTTGGTGAGCGTAGCATCCCAGTAGAGGCGGTTATCGTTCATCTGTTCGTCAGCATAGCCTCGGCGCGAATGCATCTGTAGGTCGGTATCGATGACGAAGTTCCAAGGGAGCTTGTAGTTGGCGTTGAAGCCATAGCCGAAGTCATACATATTGGTGGGCAACTCGCTGACCTCGATGCTGCGGTGAAAGTGGCGCCAAGTGACATCGCCCTTGAATGTAAGCGTCAACTTTTCTTTCTGGAAACGGAGGTTAGGCGCGAAGGAGAGGCTCGTGCTGGTGACACGGTTACGCTGGGGTTCCAAGGTCTGTTGCTGTGTGGTGGCAGCAGACTGGACGGAGGAGAGGTCAGTGCTCTGACCAATGCCGCCACCGAGGTTAGCGCCAATGAACCAAAACTTCTTCTTGTCCAAAGCACGGCCGAAGTCGATGCTGCCGTTCATATTCCAGTTGCCGTTGATATTCTCTGTCCACGTTGTACGAACACCGGTGGCGGGGTCGTAAGTATAGGCGGTAGCCATGGCGTTGTGCTGGATGTTACCACTGATGCTGATATTGAAGTGCTGGTTAGTGCTATCCACCCTTGACTGGTAGCTGGCATTGAACCACCAGTAGGTCTGTGGCTTCAGGTCGGGATTACCCTTGCGGATGTATAGTGGATTGTTGGTCTGGGTGATGTCGGCCAACTGTCCGATGCTGGGCAGCGAGACAGAGTTCTGGCCGTAAGCATAGATAGACTTATGGCTTTTGTCAAAACTATAGTTGAAGTGGAAGTTCAGCTTCAGATAGTCATAGTTACTGTTCATCATGGTATGCAGTGCATCGCTGTCATATGACATGTGCTTGCGATGGAACTGCTTCGACAGCACGGCGTAATAATATATATAGCCATTGTTATTCTCCAGCGACTTGCTGAAGTTCAGCATCATGCCTGCACTATACTGGTTTTCCCGGTTGCTTTGCTCCGACGAGTTGGGAGCATCGAGGGCTAGCGCCAGTTGGTCGGCAACAGGCAGCGAACCCATGGGATTCGGTCCATCGACGGCCCACTGCGGTCCCAACCAGTCTAGCCGATAGATGTGGTTGTCGTTAGTATTGTAGTTGTAATTGATACCGAACCTTGGAGATATGGAGAAGTTCTCGGTCAGTCGCAACCGATAGGACAGTTGTCCGCCGATACCATAGTTCTTGTAAGGGCTGTCGGTATATTGGTTGCGTTGGTCGACAGTCCCCGTATTAAACAAGGTATAGCGGTTCTGCGAAAAATTACCGTCGCTCCACTGACGGTTCCAGTTCATATCGACGTCCAACTCCAACTCGTCGCCCCAAGGTAACTTGAATTCACCATTGGTATTCCAACTCAGTTGCATGCTGTTGTTTTTCGAACTATAGATGCTCCACGTGTGGTTTACCGAGTCCTTCAGCAATTGGTCGTTGGCTGTCAGCGACCAACTCTCACCACGACTATTACCACGATTGTATTCGAAGTTGACCCACGAATACACATAGATGGGTTTACGGATGTAGAACGTGTTGCGTGCCGTCAGCGCAAAGGGACGGTAATCGCTCATCGAGTTCGACTGTCCGAAGGTACTCTTACCAGCGAGGAAGTTCTCGCTATTGCTTTCGTTCTCGTTATGGACATCCTGCCAGTTCAGGCGGAACTCCAGATTATCAGTGATACGCTCCTCGGGAGCATGCCACGCCCACATGCCGCCAATGCTCTTCAGGTCGCGGTCGCCGGAAGCCTGCGTTCGGTCGCGTTCGTTACCCTCGCGGTCGTAGTCTATGTATTCGTTCAGGTTATTCATGCCGCCAAAAAGTACCGCGCGTGTCTGGTCCGTATAACGCAGTCCGAAGCCACGAGTCTTGTAGCGATTGTCAGTACCGTAGCCAGCCTCTAAGTTGACGGTACCCCCTACCCTGTATTCCTTCTTCAGCACTACGTCCATCGTGTATTCCTTGTCCTCCACATCGCGCCCTAGAAACTCGCTCTTGGGTGTGCGCTTGTTGAACACCTGCACATTCTTCACCGTATAGTGCGGCAGGTTCTCCAGCATGATCTTGTTCTTGCCCTTGAAGAAGTCGGCACCGTTCAGCGTCAGGTTCTCAATCTTCTTACCATTGACAAAGATTTCGCCGTCCTCCTTCAGCTCCACGCCTGGCAACTGCTTGATGAGTCCGTCGAGCATCGAACCCTCTGGCACGTTGAAGGCATCGGCATTGAAGACGATGGTATCGCCTTTATAGACCATCTTGACTTTCGTGGCCTTGACGACAATTTCCTGTAACGTACCGCCTTCCTTATCGTAGTTGCTGCGCTGGATGCGACGCATGCGAATGGACGGTACCTCGAAGTCGCGGTTGCGGGCGACATACTTGATTTCGTAGTCTTTGTAGGTCGTCTCATAGTCGGGATGGGTGGCCTTGATGATGTATTTGGCTGACTTAGCTGGTACTTGTACATAGTATTCCGAAGACTTGAAACTGCCGTAGCCGTTGCTAATCTGTGCTGAGTCGACTAGCGACGAGTCGGGCCTCAGCACCACGACCTTCACGTCGGGGATGTACGTTCGAGTGAACGAATCGGACAGGTAGCCCCACAGATAGAGTTTCTTCTCTTTCTTTTCGTTCTTGACTTTTGTTGTATCCTGCTGTTGTGTCTGTGCAAAACCTGTAATGGCTATGATGGCTAAGAGGAAACACAGCACGGGGCGCATCGCTGCGCTCCGTGCTGTTCCCTGGGTTGATTTTGTATATGACATGTCTTACCTATTAACTTTAACAAAAAACCATTTTATTCGTTATACGACAATACCAATATAATATCTTGCAATCTATATGTTAATTATTCTTAATCAAGGAACATTATGTTGATATAAGCTAATGGCTTTGAGTTTACTGACACTTAATTCTAAATTTAGTAATGGTAAGATCTGAGTTTACTGCGGTAAACTCAGACCTTCATTCCTTTTGTTATTTGACGACTTGGCGGGCATGATACTGGAAGAGGGGCTGGTTCTGGCGCAGTTCTTTGAGGTTGAGCGGTTGAACCTTGCCACTCCAGTTGGCACCCCACATGGCGAAGGGTTCGCCTTCGGGCACGACAAGCGTAACGGTCTCTATTTCCAAGGGCAACGGTTCGAAGACGTGGACGATGGCGAAGTGGTCACCAGTGATGCCTTCGTTCCAGAACAGTAGGTCGTTGGGGTAGCCCAATATTTCCTTACACTTGTATCGATGACCGGACTGATCTATGAGCATTTCGTCACCACCGCGACCGAAGTACTCGCGCATCCAGTTCATTTCGCATGCCTCAGCCAGATAGGTAGCCTGAGGGGTCTGCCAGATGGCGTATGTGCCGTCCTTAACGGGTTTAATGAGATGGGCGTCGTCGTAGACTGCCCACGTCTTGTGGTCATCCTTGTTGTACTGCTTGGCCTCAGAGACCAAGTGTGGTTTGTGGAACTGTGGAATGGTGTCGTATGCCTCGGCACCGCAATAGTCCTGCCAGAAGTGTCCTGACTTGCTGACAAGGCTGACGTCCATACCTCGCATGTACCAGTTGGGCACACCGTAAATAGCTATCTCGTCGACCGTATCGGCCAGTTTGGGGAAAATAATCTGGAAATCGACCGTCGTACCCTCCTTGCCTTTAAAGCTGAACACCTTGCCATAGCAGTCGGGCACAGTTCGACGACAGCGATAGATAGTTCCAGTCGCCTTATCAAGGATGACGCACTCGTCGCTGCATAGCCAGAAATTCTTGACGATATCGGCGGGCATGCGGAAGTAACAGTGCAGGACGGTCTCTTGGTTCTCCTCAGTCAGTTGCCACACTACGGGGCTGTACGGCCTGTCTTTTGGCACATTGGCAAGACTCGGAAAGAGGTCTTCTATGTTGTCAACCGTGGGGACCGAACCCACAAAGCCCATGTCCTCATGCCACGAATTATTCTCAGTGTCGTGCCACACCACGGTCGACTTCTTGGTCTTCTTGTCCACCGTCGACTCTGGGGTGCCTGCCATGTAGATTCCATCGCACTTAGCCAGTACTTTCACTTCCTGACGGCTGGTAACGACCGTCGACTTCTTCTGCGCCTGCGTAACCAGACAAACCAGTGCCACGAGGCAAATAATCATCATCCTTTTCATATTTCTTTCGTTTTAGTGTTAATAATCTTCGTATTCATCAGCTCGTCGCGATACTCTTGATAGCATGCCGACGAGGTATTGACGCCGAGGGGCGCGTTGGTGCTGTAGAGCAGAATCTTGCCGTTGACGCGCTCGGCTATCCAGCGATACTGCAAATGCTTGCGAACGTCCTGCAGTTCGAAGAAGAACTGTAGGTGCGAGAAGTAAAGGTGATAGCCGGGCGTCGCGTCCGAATAGCTGCAAGCCACCTGTAGCAGGCGTCCGAAGACGTCAATCTCCTGCTTGTCCGGGAAAACGTACACTCTCGACACGACGTTGCTGTCCAGCGGTGTCGAGCATGTCAGTTCCGATTCTTTCACCTTGTTATACTCGGCCATCTTAGCGATGAAATCGTCCACACGACTCGGAGCCTGATATTTTACCGTATCATCGGTCTCGATGAGAGCAGCATAGTGAAGATTGGCGACTTGAACAGTAATCGGGTCGTCGTGTTTCTCCGTTACTTTCTGCTCCTTAATTGGCATAAGCTCCGATACAGCTTGCTTGCCACTATCAGCAACTCGGCTTTTCTCTGTTAGCAACTCGGCCTGTTGCTCATCGTAACTCGGCATATTGCTATCAGAGGGCTGCTCTGCTTTTGATTGAGGTTCCACTTTTTGAGCAATTTGGGGTTCTGACTGCGGCGGCTGGTCAGTGGGCACTAATGTCATACCAACACCGATTATCAATAAGAAGCAGGCTGCAGCGGCCACCCAGCGCCAAAGCGGACGGCGTTTGTTTCCTGCAGCATTGCCGTTTGGCACATTCGTCCGCTGCTCCATCTTTGCCATAAAGTCGGCAGGCAGTTGTGGCTCGTTGGCATATTTGCGGTGCAATGCCTCGCGCAGGTCTGTGTCTTTATATTTATTCATTGTTATATGTCAGTTTTTTATAGAGTTTCTTACGTGTTCTGTACAATCGGTTGGCCAGTGTCTTCGCCTCAACACCCGTGATATAGGCAATCTCCGTCAGTGGCCGGTCTTCGAAGTAGTAGAGCGTTAGCAGCATTCGTTCGTCATCGGGCAGTTGGTCTATTACGACCTGCAGTTGCTCAATGCGTTCCTCGCGTCCTGTAGAGAGCTCGGCCTCTAATGCCTCGTCGCTGATGTCCGTCTTCCAGACTGCATTGTCCTCCATTGAGACTATCATTGGGCGTCGCCGTTTCAGGAAGTCAAGCGTCAGATGATAGGCGATACGACAGAGCCATGTGGAGAGCGATGCCTTATTGGAATCATAACCGTCAATGTGGCTGAAGGCCCTTATGAAGGTGTCCTGTGTCAGTCCCTGAGCGTCCATCTCGTCAGTCACCTGTCTTACAATCATGGCGAAGACGCGCTGTGCATAGCGACAGACCATTTCTGTCTGTCCCTCGCGCCGCCCACTGCGGACGGCTGTCACGATTTCTGTCTCCGTGAGAGCACTCATCTTTCGTCCTGTTCTATTTGTTATACGACAAGTTCAGGAAAATATCCCGCGCTTTCTCGAACTTTTTTCGTTTTCTGTGCAAAATTACGAAAAATGGCACGAAAAACACGAGGAATTATCCGGAAAAGTGTTACCTTTGCAACTAATAAACACGAAAAGAATTATGGCATTGATAAAGAGTTATAAAGGATTGAAGCCCCAATGGGGTAAAGACTGCTACTTCAGCGAGAACGCTACCATTGTGGGCGACGTGAAGATGGGCGATAACTGCTCCATCTGGTTTAATGCTGTGGTACGCGGTGACGTAGCGCCTATCACCATCGGCAACTGTTCGAACGTACAGGATGGTTCATGCGTCCACGTTACCCACGAAACTGGCCCAACGCACATCGGCAACTATGTTACCATCGGCCACAACGTCACAGTGCATGCCTGCACCATCCACGACCATGCACTCATCGGCATGGGTGCTACCCTACTCGACGGTTGTGAGATTGGCGAAGGGGCTATCGTAGCGGCTGGCGCTTTGGTACTGCAAAATACAAAAGTGGGGGCTGGCGAGATATGGGGCGGTGTACCTGCTAAGTATATCAAGCCCACGCGCCCTGGTCAGACGGATAACGCTGAGCACTACGTGGCCTATGCCAAGACATTCATGGAAGAGAATCCGGAGTGCCGATTCTCTAACGAGAAGATTTGCGACACTATTTAGTTATCGAGTCAGCAATTTTCGGCCCTTTTGGATATAAATACCCCTTCGGTTGATGCTACTGACATAACGCCCCGACAAGTCATAAACAGGCGTCTCAATATTCAAGGCATCAGCATTCATCTTATGAATTGCTGATGCCTTTGCCGTCTGATAACCCCACACGCTGACACCAGAAGTCGACACGGCAGTAAAGGCTATCGTTGTCGTGGTGGTCGGTTCCAGTGTTTGTTCAACCATCACACCTTGATAGGTAACGCTTCCCAACTTGATATCAATATAAGAGGTACCCTCATGGATAGTCCAGTTGCCAGACAAGGCACCACTGATAGTGCCGTCGGCATTCAATTGAATCTCTACGGGTGTTGCCTGTTCCTTCTTTGTATGATCAAGTTTATAGCGATGAATCAATAATTGATAAGTGCCTGCGATACGATTGGTGGACACCTGCTGACTGTTAGTGACATCAGCACTCGTCACCGTCTCACCAGTATACTCGAAAGGCGCAACCACCAGCCATCCTTTCGCATTCTGGAATACCTGATGGACACGCACCTGATGACTTTCACCAGCGTTCTGAAAACGTGTATGATAGACTAGATACGTGCGACCGTCCTCTGCAGCAATAATACTGTTATGTCCTTGCGAACGCTCACCATAGTTACCATTTGCCTGATTGCCCCACTCACCATAGGCTCCGAAGATGTTAATGCCACGATTGCTTGTATCACTGGTGCCAAAATTCACCGTAAACGATGAATATACAGCATTATTACCTCTGGCATCCTTGTAGGGCCCGTCTGGCTTATCAGAACGGAACACGCGCATCTGGTAGCCACCATTATTATAATCGTCAGGATTGCCACCAGCTGCTAGTCCACCATAGCTCACAAACAGGTAATAGTAGCCACCAATATACTCAATATAAGAAGCCTCGCCACTGACATAGTATCCGCCAGCAATACGTTTGCCAAAATAGGGATCGCTGTTGGTTGACAATGGATAAGTAACATCATAGTCTCGCAAACCTGTCGTCTCATCCAATTCCAACATAAAGATGCCCCCACTCCACGAACCGTAACTCATCCAGAGATTACCCTCTTCGTCATAAAACACACAGGGGTCTATATTGTTTGGCATACTAGCCTTTCCAGTAGAAGCCCAGGGTTCAGCATAGCGATTGGGTAACGTACTCTGCGTACCAATCACCAACTCTAAATCGGTATTCTTATACTCAGTACCTTTCTTGAATCCACTGATGACAACAGGGGCTTGATAGCGATAGGGACCTTCTATATTGTCGGCCGTAAGCATAATGATACTGCTGTACCAATCATTGCCATTGATACTAAGGTACATGCACCACTTCTGCATCACCTTGTTCCAAATGACATCAGGTGCCCACATATTCCCATTGACATTGTAGCCATTGCCACCACGTGCAGACCAAGCAACAGCATTGAAAATCGGGAGATCGACTTCAACTCCACCTTTCCTGACCTTAGTTACCTGTGGTGTAGTAAAAGCAGAGGCATTAGACGCATTGTTGCTAGTAGCCGTCTGCCAAGGTGCTGTAAACGAAGTCCAACTCATCAAGTCCTTACTCTTGGCACTGGCACGATGAGAACCGAAGATATAGTAAGTCTGGGACGTTGGTTCCCACACAATGCTAGGATCATGGACACTCACACGCTTCAACTGATAGGCAGAAACGTCCAGCGATGACATGGCAATAATAGCAAGGATTAAGAGTTTTTTCATATGAATATTGTTTTAATAGAAAGAGAGGACATATTCACCATTGCAGGCGAGAACATGTCCTCTCAATATCATTAGTATTTACAATTGCTTAACGCTCATCAAGAACAGGTTCCTCAGCAAAGTCGAGGACGTTCTTCTTATTAGCCTGCATACGCTCGTATTCTTCCTTAGAGCCGACGATAATCTTGTCGAACTCACGGAGACCTGTTCCAGCAGGAATGAGGTGACCGGCAATCACGTTCTCCTTCATGCCTTCCAAGTTGTCGCTCTTACCGCGGATAGCAGCCTCGTTGAGCACCTTCGTGGTCTCCTGGAACGATGCAGCCGACATGAACGACTTGGTCTGAAGAGCTGCACGGGTAATACCCTGCAGAATCTGAGTAGACGTAGCAGGCACGGCATCACGAACCTGAACGAGCTTCATGTCTCGACGCTTCAGGCTGGAATTCTCGTCACGCAGACGACGAGCTGTCACAATCTGACCCTTCTGTAAGTTCTCAGAGTCACCAGCATCGGTAACCACCTTCTTACCCCAGATACGATCGTTCTCCTCAGCGAAGTCAAGCTTATCAACAATTTCCTGCTCGAGGAAAATGGTGTCGCCCGGATCGTTGATCTGTACCTTACGCATCATCTGACGAACGATAATCTCAAAGTGCTTGTCGTTAATCTTCACACCCTGCAGACGATACACATCCTGTACCTCGTTGACGATGTACTCCTGTACAGCCGTGGGACCCTTGATGGCAAGGATGTCGGCTGGTGTGATGACACCGTCAGAGAGTGGTGTACCGGCACGCACGGCGTCGTGTTCCTGTACCAGAATCTGCTTCGAGAGCGATACAAGGTACTTGCGCTGCTCACCTGTCTTAGAGGTAACGATAATTTCACGGTTACCACGTTTTACCTTACCCATAGTGACCTCACCGTCGATTTCAGATACGATAGCGGGGTTCGATGGATTACGAGCCTCAAAGAGCTCAGTGACACGAGGCAGACCACCAGTGATATCACCACCCTTGGCTGCAGCACGAGGAATCTTCACGAGGGTCTCACCAGTCTTGACTGTCTGGCCATCCTCAACAACGACGTGGCCACCTACAGGGAAGTTGTATGTACCGATAACCTCACCATTAGCGTCAATCACATCGCAGGTAGGAACCTTCAGCTTATCGCGTGACTCAGTGACAATCTTTTCAGTCAAGCCTGTGGTTTCGTCGGTCTCAGCACGGAAGGTGACACCTTCGATGACATCGTGGAACTTCAGCGTACCAGCATACTCAGTAACGATGACGGCATTGAAGGGATCCCACTGAGCAATCTTGTCGCCCTTTTTCACCACGTCGCCATTCTTGAAGTAAAGTGACGAACCATAAGGAACGTTGACTGTAGACAGCACAATCTTTGTGTTGACGTCGACAAAGCGGAGTTCACCCAGACGGCTTACAACCATCTCGCAATCACGACCATCCTCATCGAACGGAACAGTACGAACCTCTTCAAGTTCAATCTTCGAGTCGTTCTTAGCCACGATGCTGGCATTTGCTGCTGCGTTAGCAGCCACACCACCGGCGTGGAACGTACGCAGTGTCAGCTGAGTACCCGGCTCACCGATAGCCTGAGCGGCAATCACACCAACAGCCTCACCCTTCTGAACCATCTTACGGGTGGCGAGGTTACGACCGTAACACTTCATGCAGACACCATGCTTCGACTCACAAGTGAGCACTGAACGAATCTCAACACTCTCGATAGGAGAGTCTTCGATAGCCTGTGCGATAGGCTCGGTAATCTCCTCACCAGCAGCCACGATGAGTTGACCAGTAGAAGGATGGATGATATCATGAACTGATACACGGCCCAAAATGCGCTCGTACAGTGTAGAGATAACTTCATCACCATTCTTCAGAGCAGTGCAAACCAAGCCACGCAGTGTACCACAGTCTTCCTCATTAATAATCACGTCATGAGATACGTCAACCAGACGACGAGTCAGATAACCGGCGTCAGCCGTCTTCATGGCCGTATCAGCAAGACCCTTACGGGCACCGTGCGT
Organism: uncultured Prevotellaceae bacterium; assembly: GCA_902762565.1. Taxonomy (GTDB): domain Bacteria; phylum Bacteroidota; class Bacteroidia; order Bacteroidales; family Bacteroidaceae; genus Prevotella. Next base: position 9,588 of record CACWOS010000006.1, on the reverse strand, counting down.
AGAGATGAAGTACTCCAGCACCGACATACCTTCCTTGAAGTTTGACAAAATGGGGTTCTCAATAATCTGAGCACCCTCGGCACCTGCCTTCTGGGGCTTGGCCATCAGACCACGCATACCAGAGAGCTGACGAATCTGGTCCTTACTACCACGGGCACCAGAGTCAAGCATCATGAATACGGCATTGAAGCCCTGATCAGCCTCCGTCATCTCCTTCATCAGCACGTTACCAAGGTCGTTGTTGACGTGTGTCCATGTATCGATAACCTGATTGTAACGCTCATTATCGGTAATGAAACCCATGTTATAGTTCTCAGTAATCTGCTGTACCTCGGCATTACCCTTCTCAATTAAATCCTTCTTAGACTCAGGGATAATGATGTCATCGAGGTTGAACGACAGACCTGCTTCGTATGCCATGCGATAGCCAAGATTCTTAATACCATCGAGGAACTCACAAGCCTCAGCGAAACCTACGTTCTTGATTACATCGGCAATGATGTCGCGCAGACTCTTCTTAGACACGATCTTGTTGACATAGCCAACTTCCTTAGGAATAATACCATTCACGATGACACGACCTACAGAGGTCTCAACCATGTGCTTGCAAGGCTTGCCGTCGACGATGTCATCAACCATCACCTTCACCTGTGCGTGCAGGTCACACTTGCCCTCATTGTGAGCAATGATTGCCTCCTCAGGACCGTAGAAGGTCAGGCCCTCACCCTTGGCACCTGGACGAATCTTAGAGATATAGTACAATCCGAGCACCATATCCTGTGAAGGAACGGTGATAGGAGCACCATTGGCAGGATTCAGAATATTGTGGCTCTGGAGCATCAGAATCTGAGCCTCCAGAATAGCTTCGTTAGACAGTGGGAGGTGGACAGCCATTTGGTCACCGTCGAAGTCGGCGTTGAATGCAGTACAAGCCAGTGGGTGCAGCTGGATAGCCTTACCCTCGATGAGCTTAGGCTGGAAGGCCTGAATACCCAGACGGTGCAGTGTTGGTGCACGGTTCAACAGAACGGGGTGACCCTTCATCACGTTCTCCAGAATATCCCAGATAACGGGCTCGCGACGGTCGACAATCTTCTTAGCCGACTTCACAGTCTTCACGATGCCACGCTCGATGAGCTTACGGATGATAAATGGTTTGTAGAGTTCGGCAGCCATCAACTTAGGCAGACCGCACTCACCCATCTTCAACTCAGGACCTACAACAATAACCGAACGGGCTGAGTAGTCCACACGTTTACCGAGCAAGTTCTGACGGAAACGACCCTGCTTACCCTTCAGAGAGTCAGACAGTGACTTCAGAGGACGATTCGAGTCGCTCTTTACAGCGCTTGACTTACGGCTGTTGTCGAACAATGAGTCGACAGCCTCCTGCAGCATGCGCTTCTCATTACGCAGGATGACTTCAGGAGCATGAATCTCCATCAGGCGCTTCAAACGGTTGTTACGAATGATGACACGACGATAAAGATCGTTCAAGTCTGATGTTGCGAAGCGACCACCATCCAGAGGAACCAGAGGACGCAACTCTGGAGGAGTAACAGGAATAATCTTCATAATCATCCACTCTGGACGATTGACACCTTTCTCTACACTTGAACGGAAAGCTTCAACAACCTGCAGACGCTTCAAAGCCTCGTTTTTACGCTGAACAGAAGAATCACTGTTGGCACGATCACGCAGTTCATAAGACAAAGAGTCGAGGTCAAGCTTGAGCAACAGGTCATAGATAGCCTCTGCACCCATCTTAGCAATGAACTTATTGGGATCGTTATCGTCTAGATAATAGTTATCCTCCGAGAGCTGGTTGTCTACGATCTCATTGTACTCTTCCTCGGACAGCAAGTCGTACATCTGAGAGCCCAAAGCAGGATTACCTTCGGCATCCTTCTTGCCAGCCAACACACCTGGCTGGATAACAACATAACGCTCGTAATAGATGATAGCATCGAGCTTCTTGGTGGGAAGACCGAGCAGATAGCCTATCTTGTTAGGCAGGCTACGGAAGTACCAAATATGTGCTACGGGCACAACCAGTTCGATATGACCAGTGCGCTCACGACGTACCTTTTTCTCAGTTACTTCAACACCACAACGGTCGCAGACGATACCCTTGTAACGGATGCGCTTATACTTACCGCAGGCACACTCATAGTCCTTGGTAGGACCAAAGATGCGCTCGCAGAACAAACCGTCACGCTCAGGCTTATAAGTGCGGTAGTTGATGGTCTCAGGCTTGGTAACCTCACCATACGAACTATCGAGAATCTCTTCAGGCGAAGCCAGTCCGATGGTTATCTTGGTAAAGTTTGTCTTTACTTTTGTATCTTTCTTGAAAGCCATATTCTATATATAACTCTTAATTCTTAATTCTTAACTCTTAACTCACTTTAGTCCATCTTAATGCTCAGGCCCAGACCCTTCAACTCATGCAAAAGCACATTGAGAGACTCAGGAATACCTGGAGTAGGCATAGGTTCGCCCTTCACAATAGCCTCATAGGCCTTGGCACGACCTACCACATCATCAGACTTGATGGTCAGGATCTCTTGCAGCACATGGCTGGCACCAAAGGCCTCCAGTGCCCAAACCTCCATCTCACCAAAACGCTGGCCACCGAACTGAGCCTTACCACCGAGAGGCTGCTGAGTGATGAGAGAGTACGGACCGATAGAGCGTGCGTGCATCTTATCCTCTACCATGTGACCAAGCTTGAGGAAGTAGGTAATACCTACCGTTGCAGGCTGGTCGAACTTCTCACCAGTCTCACCATCATACAGGTGAGTAGAACAGAGTCGTGGCAGTCCAGCTTTATCAGTCCACTCAGCGAGGTCGTCAAGCTTAGCACCATCAAAGATAGGAGTAGCGAATTTAACGCCCAAACGCTTGCCGGCAGCACCGAGGATAGCCTCGAAAATCTGACCGAGGTTCATACGAGAAGGTACACCCAACGGGTTCAGTACCAAGTCTACAGGACGACCATCCTCAAGGAATGGCATATCTTCCTGACGTACCACCTTCGATACGATACCCTTGTTACCGTGACGACCAGCCAGCTTATCACCGACACCGATCTTACGCTTCTTGGCCACATACACCTTAGCCATCTGCAGGATGCCCGAGGGCAGCTCGTCACCGATGGTGATAGCAAACTTCTTACGCTTATTCTCGGCATCGAGCAGCTTGAACTTCTTCATGTAGTTGATAATCAACTTAGCAATCAGCTCATTCTTGTGCTCGTCGTTGGTCCAATTGTTAGTCTGGATATCACCATACTCAAGGTTCTTCAGCGCAGTCATCGTAAACTTTGCACCCTTGGCAATGATTTCAGCACCAGTATAGTCCCTGACACCCATTGAAGTCTTACCCTTTGTAAGGGTAATCAGCTTCTCTATTAAGATGTCCTTCAAGTCGTCGACCTTTGCCTGATACTCCTCGTCAATCTTAGCCAGCGTAATCTTATCCTGCTGCTTCGTCTGACGCGTCTTAATGGCACGAGCAAAGAGCTTCTTGTCGATGATGACACCTGTCAGTGAGGGATTAGCCTTCAATGAAGAATCCTTCACATCACCAGCCTTATCACCAAAGATGGCACGGAGCAGTTTCTCTTCAGGTGAAGGATCGCTCTCACCCTTTGGTGAAATCTTACCAATCAAGATATCACCTGGCTCTACACGGGCACCAACGCGGATGATACCATTCTCATCCAGGTCTTTGGTGGCTTCCTCGCTGACATTAGGAATATCAGCGGTGAATTCCTCAGCGCCACGCTTGGTCTCGCGAACATCAAGTGAATATTCATCAACATGTACAGAAGTCAGCACATCCTCACGAACAATACGTTCGTTCAGCACGATAGCATCCTCATAGTTGTAACCCTTCCAAGGCATATAAGCAACCAGCAGGTTACGGCCAAGAGCCAACTCACCATTCTCAGTAGCATATCCTTCAGTCAGAATATCGCCCTTCTTCACACGCTGACCCTTGTCACAAATAGGACGTAGGTCGATGGTCATATTCTGGTTAGTACGACGGAACTTTGGAATACGATACTCCTTCAAAGCAGGCTCGAAACTTACAAACTCCTCGTCCTCTGTACGATCGTAAAGAATACGGATGGTGGTAGCATCAACATAGTCGATAACACCATCGCCCTCGGCAGTAATCATAGTACGAGAGTCTTCGCACACTTGCTTCTCAATACCAGTACCTACGATTGGAGCCTCGTTATGGAGCAAGGGAACGGCCTGACGCATCATGTTCGATCCCATCAGTGCACGGTGAGCATCATCGTGCTCCAAGAAAGGAATGAGCGAAGCGGCGATAGAGGCAATCTGCTGTGGAGAAACGTCCATCAAATCTACCTGTGCAGGTGGCACAACGGGGAAGTCAGCATCCTGACGACACTTCACAACCTTGCGGATGAAAGTACCATCGTCATTCAGCGGTGCATTACCCTGGCCGATGATATGCTCAGCCTCTTCCTCGGCAGTCAGATAGACTACCTCGTCGTTATTCAGGTTGGCCACACCGTTCTCAATCTTACGATAAGGTGTCTCGATGAAGCCAAGTTCATTAATCTTAGCATAGACACACAGTGACGAAATCAGACCGATGTTAGGACCTTCAGGACTCTCAATCGGGCAGAGACGACCATAGTGTGTGTAGTGTACGTCACGCACCTCGAAACCGGCACGCTCACGAGACAGACCGCCAGGACCAAGAGCAGAGAGACGACGCTTGTGCGTTACCTCAGCCAAGGGATTGGTCTGATCCATGAACTGTGACAGAGGATTAGTGCCGAAGAACGAGTTGATAACACTCGAAATTGTCTTGGCATTAATCAGATCGGTAGGCGTAAACACCTCATTATCGCGAACGTTCATGCGCTCACGGATGGTACGGCTCATACGAGCCAGACCTATAGAGAACTGATTAGACAGTTGCTCGCCAACGGTGCGCACGCGACGGTTCGACAGGTGGTCAATATCGTCGACAGAGGCCTTCGAATTAATCAACTGAATCAGATACTTGATAATCTCAATAATATCTTCCTTGGTCAGCACACGGACATCCATCTCAGTGTCAAGACCAAGTTTCTTGTTGATACGATAACGACCTACATCACCCAAGTCATAGCGTTTGTCTGAGAAGAACAGATTCTGGATGACCTCACGAGCACTAGCATCATCAGCAGGGTCTGCATTACGCAACTGACGATAGATGTAAAGTACAGCCTCCTTCTCAGAGTTCGATGGGTCTTTCTGCAGAGTATTGAAGATGATAGAGTAATCCTGAGCAATAGCCTCGTCCTTATGAACAAGAATGCTTTGGGCACCACTCTCAAGGATATCGAACATATTATCCTCAGTAATCTCTGTCTCACGCTCCATAATGACCTCATGACGCTCAATAGAAACCACCTCACCGGTATCCTCATCTACAAAGTCCTCGTTCCAGCTCTTCAGCACACGAGCAGCCAACTTGCAACCAAGAACTTCCTTCAAAGCCTTCTTATTAACCTTTACCTCCTCAGCAAGGTCAAAGATCTGAAGGATGTCCTTATCGTTCTCGTATCCAATGGCTCGCAACAGTGTAGTAACAGGTAACTTCTTTTTACGGTCGATGTAGGCATACATCACGTTATTGATGTCGGTAGCAAACTCTATCCACGAGCCCTTGAAGGGGATGATACGTGCAGAATAAAGTAATGTACCATTGGCATGTACATTCTGACCGAAGAATACACCTGGCGAACGGTGCAACTGTGATACCACAACGCGCTCGGCACCATTAATCACGAAGGTACCATTAGCCGTCATATAAGGTATCGGACCCAGAAATACATCCTGAATCACTGTGCCGAAATCCTCATGATCGGGATCGGTGCAATAGAGTTTCAGCTTAGCCTTCAAGGGTACACTATATGTCAGGCCACGCTCCAAGCACTCATCGATAGTGTAACGGGGCGGGTCGATATAGTAATCCAGGAACTCGAGAACGAAATTGTTACGTGTATCGGTGATAGGGAAGTTCTCAGCGAACACCTTATACAAACCGTCGTTCTTGCGTTCCTCAGGCGGAGTGTCCAACTGGAGGAAGTCTTTGAAAGACTTTAATTGCACATCGAGAAAATCCGGAAACGGCATCGGATTCTTGACGCTGCCAAAGTTTACTCTGTTATCAATTACTTTTGAAGCCATATATTATTGTTTTTCTAGAGTTTCTAGTACTCCTAGATCATCTAGAGAATCTAGAAAATCTAGTTAAAAGACAAGAAAATGGTCGGGAACCCTCTACTGGAGAGCTCCCAACCACTTTGTTATTGTTGAATTCTGAATTACTTCAGCTCTACTACGGCACCAGCCTCTTCGATAGCCTTCTTCAGGTTCTCAGCCTCGTCCTTAGACAGGCCTTCCTTCAGAGTAGAAGGAGCGCCATCTACGAGATCCTTAGCTTCCTTCAAACCCAGACCGCAAGCTTCCTTAACGGCCTTAACTACCTGCAGCTTAGCAGCACCAACCTCCTTCAGAACAACGTCGAAAGAAGTCTTCTCCTCAGCGGCAGCCTCAGCGCCACCAGCAGCGGGACCAGCAGCAACAGCAACAGCTGCAGCGGCGGGCTCGATTCCATACTCAATAGCTTTAATATCTGCCATTTTATTTAAAATTTTAATTGTTTTTTAATGTTAATGTTACTTATTGTTCGCTTATTTGTTACGCTCAGCGATAGCGTCCAGCAGTCCGTGAATCTTACCACCAGCGTTCAGACCAGACACAACATTCTTGACTGGTGACTGGAGAAGAGCCACAACATCGGCGATGAGTTCGTTCTTGCTCTTGATAGATACGAGCTCTTCCAGCTTATCGGCACCTACGAAGAAACCTTCCTCAGCATAAGCAGCCTTCAGTGCGGGGATACCTTCCTTCTTGTACTCTTTCAACAGCTTGGCGGGAACGTTTGCCTGCTGTGTGAACATTACAGCTGTGTTACCCTTCAGACTGTCATAGAGTGGTGAGAAGTCGATTTCCGAAGCCTCGAAAGCCTTGTGGAGAAGCGTATTCTTCACAACGACCATCTTAATCTCACTCTTGAAACACTTGCGACGCAGGTTACTGGTCTGCTCAGCGTTCAATCCGGTAACGTCTACCAGATAAAAATGAGGATATTCGGTCAGCTTCTGTCCAAGTTCAACTACGATAGTATCTTTTAATTCCTTTTTCATTTTACTAAACTTTTACGAGTTATTCAACTGATTTAGGATCTACCTTGATACCAGCGCTCATAGTGCTGGAGATAAAGATACTCTTCAGATATGTACCCTTGGCAGCAGCCGGCTTCAGCTTAATAATGGTCTGCAGGAACTCCTTGGCATTTCCGTAGATCTGCTCTGGAGTAAAGGTAATCTTACCAATTGAGGTATGTACAATACCAGCCTTGTCTACCTTGAAGTCAATCTTACCCTGCTTAACTTCCTTAACTGCCTTAGCAACGTCCATAGTTACAGTACCGCTCTTGGGGTTTGGCATCAAGCCACGGGGACCCAGGACACGCCCGAGGGGACCCAGCTTACCCATGCATGAGGGCATTGTAATAATTACATCAACATCTGTCCAACCCTGCTTGATCTTGTCGATATACTCGTCGAGACCAACATAGTCGGCACCTGCTTCCTTAGCAGCTTCTTCCTGATCGGGAGTACAGAGAGCGAGCACTCGTGTAACCTTACCTGTACCATTGGGAAGTGACACAACGCCACGTACCATCTGGTTGGCCTTACGAGGATCTACGCCCAAGCGTACGTCGATATCTACAGAAGCCTCAAACTTGGTGGTAGTAATTTCCTTCACCAACTCAGCGGCCTCACGTAAAGAGTATGCTTTCCCTGCTTCAACCTTATCAGCTACCAACTTTTGATTTTTTGTCAGTTTACTCATTGTTCTAATTGAAGTTATTTATTATTTACCAGGGAAGTCCCCTTTAACAGTGATACCCATACTACGAGCTGTACCAGCAATCAGTTTCATTGCAGACTCAACGGTGAAGCAATTCAAGTCAGCCATCTTATCTTCAGCGATTGCGCGAACTTGATCCCAAGTAACGCTAGCCACCTTCTTACGATTAGGCTGGGCAGAACCACCCTTTACCTTTGCAGCTTCCAACAGCTGTACTGCTGCGGGAGGAGTCTTAATGATAAAACTGAATGACTTGTCAGCATAGTATGTGATAACGACAGGAAGAATCTTACCTGCCTTATCCTGGGTTCTGGCGTTGAACTCTTTGCAGAATCCCATAATGTTAATACCCTTAGAACCCAGTGCAGGTCCAACGGGGGGTGAGGGATTCGCAGCGCCACCTTTAATCTGCAATTTGATTAATCCAGCAACTTCTTTAGCCATTTCTGTTTTTTAATATTAATAGTGATTGTTATATAAGCCAGAGAGTGGAAGCCTCTCATGACCGTATATAGAATCGGACACACCGTAACAATTGTGCCCTATTCTTTCTCTACTTGTGTAAATGCTAACTCTAGTGGGGTTTTACGACCAAAAATCTTAACCATTACCTTCAGCTTACGTTTTTCAGTGTTCACCTCTTCGATAACACCACTGAATCCGCTGAACGGTCCATCAGTAACCTTCACGGTCTCATTGACCTCGTAAGGAATATTGAGCTCTACATTTTCAATGGTTGTCTCCTCAGCTGTTCCCAGAATTCTGTTCACCTCCGACTGACGCACCACCTGAGGATTATCCATGCCACCTAAGAACCCTAATACATTGGGTATAAAGCGCAACATGTGAGTTACCTCACCTTGGAGAGAAGCCTGTACCAAAACATAGCCAGGCAAGAAGAGCTTCTCCTTGATGACACGTTTGCCATTACGGAGCATAGCGTACTTTTCTGTGGGCAGCAGCACCTCACCAACGTGAGTAGCGAGCACATCGTTCAGCTTCTTAGCTGCATCGATATACTCCTTAACCTTTGCTTCTTTTCCACTTACGGCACGCAAAACATACCACTTCATTCCCGTTGTATCGGCCATTTCTTTGCTATCTCTACTTTATTAATTAGGATAAATCGAACTCATGACTGCCTTGAACACTACGTCCATCAGCCATACTACCACTGCAATTACCAATGAAGCTGTCAGTACTACCACAGCACTTTGAGTCAGCTCCTTGTAGGTAGGCCACGTTGTCTTGTGGGCCAACTCGTCATAGCAAGCTTTGCAATAATTGATAAATGTCTTAATAATGTTCATACTTTCTTCTTTATTTAGCACGGGAAGGAGGACTCGAACCCACGACCCTCGGTTTTGGAGACCGATGCTCTACCAACTGAGCTATTCCCGTATGAAAGCCCCCACCCATAAGCGGGGGCTTTGTTTATCTAGTATTTCTAGATAGTCTAGATGGTCTAGAGGTTCTTGAGGATTAGTCCTCGAATACCTCAGTGATCTGACCAGAACCAACGGTACGGCCACCTTCACGGATAGCGAAACGCAGACCCTTATTCAGAGCAACAGCGTAGATCAACTCAACAGTGATCTCAACGTTATCACCAGGC
>CACWOS010000005.1 GCA_902762565.1 uncultured Prevotellaceae bacterium | reverse complement strand
GCCTGCGCGGCAGCCAGACGTGCGATGGGCACGCGGAAGGGAGAGCAGCTAGCGTAGTTCATGCCAATCTTAGCACAGAACTTCACAGAGCTGGGCTCACCACCATGCTCACCACAGATACCGCAACGGAGCTCAGGACGAACCTCACGGCCTTCCTTCACAGCGAACTTGATGAGACGGCCTACACCCTCCTGGTCGAGTACCTGGAATGGGTCAACCTTCAGGATCTTCTTATCGAGGTATACAGGCAGGAACGAAGCGATATCGTCGCGGCTGTAACCGAAGGTCATCTGAGTCAAGTCGTTGGTACCGAATGAGAAGTACTGAGCCTCTGAAGCAATCAGGTCAGCGGTCAGGGCAGCACGAGGAATCTCAATCATTGTACCAATCTCGAACTCAACCTCTGTGCCATACTCCTGGAATACCTCCTTGGCAGCGTACTGGATAACTTCCTTCTGCTGCTTGAGCTCGATAACTTCCTTCTGCTGCTTGAGCTCGTTGATAGTACCAATCAGAGGAACCATGATCTCTGGCATTGGGTTCTTGCCTTCCTTCTTCAGCTCGCAAGCGGCACCGAGAATAGCCTTGGTCTGCATAGCGGTGATTTCAGGGAAGGTGATGCCCAGACGGCAACCACGGTGACCCAGCATTGGGTTGTTCTCAGCCAGTGAGTCAACACGACGCTTGATGTCCTCTACGCTGACGCCCATCTCCTTGGCCATGGTCTCCTGACCAGCCAGATCGTGGGGAACGAACTCGTGCAAGGGAGGATCGAGCAGACGGATGTTCACGGGCAGACCGTCCATAGCCTCGAGGATGCCCTTGAAGTCGGCCTTCTGATAAGGCAGCAGCTTAGCCAGAGCCTTCTCACGTCCGGCAACGCTGTCAGCGAGAATCATCTCACGCATAGCAACGATCTTCTTGTCCTCGAAGAACATGTGCTCAGTACGTGTCAGACCGATACCCTTGGCACCGAACTCGCGAGCGAGCTGAGCGTCACGAGGTGTATCAGCATTGGTACGAACCTGCAGCTTGGTGTACTTGTCGCAGAGGTCCATCAGCTCCTTGAAGTCGCCAGACAACTCAGCAGCCTTAGTACAGTCTTGTCCTTATAGCTAACGTTCAGAGCACCTACACCCGATACGCAGCACTTACCCATACCACGAGCCACAACGGCAGCGTGAGAGGTCATACCACCACGAGCGGTCAGAATACCCTCGGCAGAAGCCATACCAGCAAGGTCCTCAGGAGAGGTCTCGATACGTACGAGCACTACCTTGTGACCATCGTTGTGCCAAGCCTCAGCGTCGTCAGCGTGGAACACGATCTGACCACAGGCAGCACCAGGAGATGCGGGCAGACCCTGTGCGATAACCTTAGCAGAAGCCAGGGCCTTCTTGTCGAATACGGGGTGCAGCAGCTCGTCGAGCTTCTGAGGCTCGCAGCGCAGGATAGCGGTCTTCTCGTCGATCATACCCTCATGGAGCAGGTCGATAGCGATCTTAACCATAGCAGCACCTGTACGCTTACCGTTACGTGTCTGGAGGAACCACAGCTTGCCCTCCTGAACGGTGAACTCCATATCCTGCATATCGTGATAGTGGTGCTCCAGCTTGTCCTGGATGCTATTCAACTCAGCATAGATTTCAGGCATTGCCTCCTCCATAGAAGGATACTTAGCCACACGCTCAGCCTCAGAGATGCCAGCGCGCTCAGCCCAGCGCTGAGAGCCGATCTTGGTGATCTGCTGTGGGGTACGTATACCAGCCACAACGTCCTCACCCTGTGCGTTAACCAGATACTCACCGTTGAACAGGTTCTCACCGTTAGCAGCATCACGGCTGAAGCATACACCAGTAGCAGAGGTATCACCCATGTTACCGAATACCATAGCCATTACTGATACGGCTGTACCCCACTCGTCGGGGATGCCTTCCATCTTACGATAGAGGATAGCGCGCTCGTTCATCCAAGAACGGAACACAGCGCAGATTGCGCCCCAGAGCTGCTCGATAGGATCGTTGGGGAAGTCCTTACCTGTGCGCTCCTTGATGGCAGCCTTGAACAGCTTCACCAGCTTCTTCAGGTCTTCTACGCTCAGGTCCTTATCCAGAACAACACCGCTCTCCTTCTTTACCTTCTCGATAATTTCCTCGAATGGGTCGATATCAGTCTTGTTGACGGGCTTCATCTCGAGCACTACGTCACCGTACATCTGTACGAAACGACGATATGAGTCGTAAACGAAGTGAGGATTGTTGGTCTTTGCTGCCATACCCTCAGCTACCTCGTCGTTCAGACCCAGGTTCAGGATGGTATCCATCATACCAGGCATAGAAGCACGGGCACCAGAACGTACACTGACCAACAGAGGATTCTTAGCATCACCGAACTTGCAGTTCATCAAGTCCTCAATGTGCTTAACAGCTGCCATCACGTCGTCGTTCAGCAGCTCCATAATCTTCTGCTGACCAACCTGATAGTACTCGTTACAGCAGTCTGTAGTGATTGTGAAACCAGGAGGAACAGGCACACCAATGTGGTTCATCTCGGCAAGGTTTGCACCCTTACCACCAAGTTCCTCACGCATTTTTGCATTACCTTCGGCCTTACCATTACCGAAGAGGTAAACTCGCTTTTGACTCATACGATTAAAAAAATTACGTTATTATTATACTTTAAGCTATATAAATTCTCAATTTTGCAAAGTTACGTGTTTTTCTGCACATACGCAAGAAAAATGAGCAAAATATTTATTCTTTAGACTTTTTTTTGTAATTTTGCAGTCTAAAATAAGTAATATGGCAAGAAACAAGAAACCGTTACCGCTCCTTGAGGGCGTTAAAATAGAGACTGTGGCAGCCGAGGGCAAGTGCTTGTTCCACTGGCAAGACTTGGTGGTCTTCGTACCCTTCTGCGTGCCTGGCGATGTGTGCGACGTGCAGATACGACGCAAGAAACACTCCTTTGCCGAGGGCGAGGTAGTAAGATTTATAGAATTAAGTAAGGTACGCGCGAATCCCTTCTGCGAACATTTCGGCGTATGCGGGGGTTGTAAGTGGCAGAACCTGCCTTACGAGGAGCAACTGAAATTCAAACAGCAGCAGGTGTACGACCAGCTAACACGTATCGGCAAGATAGAACTGCCTGAGTTCATGCCCATCTTGGGGTCGGTACATACGCAGGCATATCGCAACAAGCTCGACTTCGGTTGTGCCAACAAGCGATATCTAACGAAGGAGCAGATTCAGACATTGCCTAACGACGAGAGTCAGAGCCTAAAGGATGTGCCAGCTATCGGATTCCACATCACTGGTGCATTCGACAAGATTCTGCCCATCGAGAAGTGTTGGCTGATGGACGATCTGCACAACCAGATACGTAACGAAGTGCGCGACTATGCCATTGAACATGGGTTGAGTTTCTTCGACCTACGCGCTCAGGTGGGGTTGTTGCGCGATGTCATCATCCGTAATTCAGCCAGTGGCGAGTGGCTCATCATTTTCCAGTTCCACTATGATCGCACATCAGACGAAGCACTGGCTCAGAGCGAGGAGCAGGCCAAGGGACTGCTACAGCATATCGCAGATAAGTTCCCGCAGATTACAGCGCTGATGTATCTTGACAACCAGAAGTGCAACGACACCATTGGCGACCAGGAGATATTGACCTTTAAAGGCAACGACCACATCTTCGAACTGATGGAGGACCTGAAGTTCAAGGTAGGGCCCAAGTCATTCTATCAGACGAATACCGAGCAGGCTTACCACCTGTACTCAGTAGCACGCAAGTTTGCTGGGCTGACTGGCAACGAGGTGGTTTACGACCTCTATACTGGTACTGGTACCATTGCCAACTTCGTGGCTCGCAAGTCCAGCAAGGTGATTGGCATTGAATACGTGCCTGAAGCCATTGAGGACGCTAAGATTAACAGCGAGATCAACGGCATTACAAACACGCTGTTCTACGCTGGCGACATGAAGGATATACTGACGGACGACTTCATTGCTGAGCATGGACGACCCGATGTCATCATCACAGATCCACCACGTGCTGGTATGCATCCAGATGTGGTGAAAACCATACTCCGAGCTGCACCACAGCGCATCGTCTACGTATCGTGCAATCCTGCCACACAGGCACGCGACCTGCACGACCTGGACGTTGACTATCGCGTCGCTGCCGTACAACCCGTGGATATGTTTCCACATACGCCACACGTAGAAAATGTGGTCTTATTGGAGCGAAGAAATTGAATAATTACAGAAATATTTGGTAGTTAAAGATAAATTGCTTATCTTTGCCCCAAATACTAATCTTTAATATAACAAGTTATGAAAAGACTGACATTACTCCTTGCAATGATGACTGCAACCGCTATCAGCATCAATGCAGAAGAACTGGAATCGCAGGAATCGAATCAAAAGACCACCATCGAGGTACCTGCATGGGTGAAGAACATTAAGTTCAGCGGATATAGCATGCTACGCTATCAGGCTGATGACAAGTATCAGTATGGCGGTTTGGACGACAATGGCAACGAGATTGCCGAAAAGAATCACGCTAATTCGTTCAGCCTGCGTCTAGCTCGTCTGATTCTGGATGGTAAGATTGCCGACTTTGACTGGCGCGTGCAGATTCAGGCTACCAATGCCAAAGGACCTGGTGAGCCTACCGTTCAGTTGGTAGACTTATATACGGAATGGAGAAAGTATCCTGAGTTTAAGGTTCGTGTAGGACAATTCAAGCGTGCTTTCACTTTTGAGAATCCTACCCACCCCATCACACAGGGCTGGCGTGGTTATGCCGACGTCATCAACAACCTGTCAGGCTTTGGCGACCGTACGGGCGAGAAGTCCAGTGGTGGTCGTGATATAGGTATTCAGGCAGCAGGTGACCTGTTCCCCAACAGCAATGGCCGTCGTCTGCTACACTATCAGGTAGGTGTATATAACGGTGAAGGTATCAACTCTTCGGACAAGGACAACCGCAAGGATATCATCGGAGGCATGTGGGTTATGCCTATACAAGGTGTTCGCATTGGTGCCTTCGGATGGACTGGTAGTCGAGGTGGTGTGGAAAAGAACCGCTACTGTCTCTCTGCAGAATATGACAAGGATGGATATACCTTCCGTACTGAATTCATACATTCGCAGGGATGGGGATCTAACTTGGGGTTAGGTGACAAAGCTGACGGTTGGTATGCCTTCGGTATTGTGCCTGTCATCAATAGCAAACTGTACGCCAAGGCCCGTTACCAGTGCTATCGTGACAACAAGGAATGGAATCGTGCCAAAACATCATACGAAGTCGGTATGAACTATTTCTTCACCAAGAATTTGGAATTACACCTTGAGTATGCCCGCGTAAACGACAAGACCATCCCACTCAGTGGCAGTAAGCACAGCTATAATCTGGGTACTGTGGAGCTGGACTTCAGATTCTAAGCAATCTGCTTGAACTTTCGCATCAAAGCCTCCCAAAGATGAGTCTTCTGATGCAGGATATAAAGCGAATAAGCCGTGCTGACAAATGTCAGTGCGGCTTCTGTTATCCAGTAAGTCCAACCTTCCATCCATAGGGAAACAGCATATGCCAAAGCGCCTATCGTCATCTGCACTAATGCATAGCCGCCAACACGCCACGTAGAACGGAAGCTATACTGCCAATAGGCATAAGCATAGACCATCAGGAATTCCACGACATGAGCCACCACAATGGCCAAGCCCGTTCCCCAAATGCCCCACCAACGATAGCCTAGCACAATAGCCACTATCAATACCACAAAATAGGTGGACTCTAAAAACAGAAACGATAACGAACGGCTGCGAGCCAACGTAATATATGACACAGGCATCGTGAGCACCTTGAAGTACATGGCAAGCACAGCAATCTGAGCCATTGCCACTACTGGCAGGAAGTCGCGACTGAACAGTATGGGTATCAGCACGGGCAGCAGCATCAACAAACCTACCAACATAGGCGACAAGAACAGCAACGACACCTCTGTCTGCTTGTTTACCGTCTCATTCGTCGCATCAATATCCTTATTCACTGCCGATAGACGTGGAAAATAGTCAGTCTCCATAGCTGAAAACACCATACCAGCATAGGTAATGACTATCATGAACGCTGCATTATACAAGCCTACATCGGCCATACCACCCTCCACATTCAGAAAGGCACGAATAGCCATCTCAACACCACTGCCAATAGCTGCAGCCAACACAAATGCCAAGCCCAGACGAATCATACCAAAGCCATCGCGCAGGTGACGACGAGAAAACACTATCTTCAACGGACAGCAGCGATATGAGTGCCATACCGTCAACAACATATTCACTGATGCAATCAAAACAATAGCAGGAACAACACCAGATTGTTCCCAGAAGTAATATAGAGGCACTGACAGCACTACAGCACCTACGGCACCATATATCTGAATTCTTGCCAGTGACCCCATCCGTCGCGTAGCCTTCAGCACAGCTGTTTCACCTCCAGCAATAGCCATCATGGCTACTGATACGCCCAACATGGCATAGTGAAGAGTATGGTCACCCCATGTGAATGTCATATGATTGACCAATCCGCTGGCAGCGACACAAAATAATAATCCTAAAACTGCCGTTATCAGGCTCCATAAGCGAATGACCTGCACAAAATAGTCTAGCTTTGCCTTTTCGTCCTGCTCATAGATTTCCGACAGTTTAGGCACAGCGCCAAAAGACAAACCGAGGTTCGTACACTGTGCAGCAAACGTCTGCACAGACACCATCAGCGCATTGAGACCCATACCACCAGCACCTAACAGCACAGCCATAGCCTTGTTGCGCACAAGACCAATCAATATAATCAGACCCTGTACGCCACCAAACAACGTCGTATATTTCAGAATATGCTGATAGCTATCTTTGCTGTTTTCCTTCATACGAAGTGCAAAGGTACAAAAAAGAAGTGAAAAGTGAAAAATGAAAAGTGAAAAAATTGCTGCCGCTATCGTAAAGTGATTTTTTTTTTGTAATTTTGCCAACGAAATGAATAAAGATATGCCTTTAGTCAGTTTCATACTGACCTATTATAACCAACCCATCCAAATGCTGTGCGAATGTATCGACAGTATTCTGGCATTGTCGCTCCGACCCTTCGAGCGAGAGATTATCGTCATAGACGATGGTTCAAGGGTAAGCCCGATGAACGGTCTGATGCAGTATGGTGATGAGATTATCTACGTCCGTCAGAAGAATGGCGGCCTCAGTGTGGCCAGAAACAAAGGTATCGAGATGGCCCAAGGCGAGTATCTGCAGTTCGTAGATGCCGATGACCATCTGATACAGACACCCTACGAACATTGTCTAGACTTGATACGCTTAAATGACAACATTGATATGGTCATGTTTGATTTTACCAGCAGCATCAGCTCTGAGACGGATTTCAACGATTCCAAGGTGATGACTGGCTCAGAATATATGTTGAAACATAACATCCACGCAACGGCATGGGGCTACCTGTTTAAGCAGACTACTCTGAGCAAGCTACGCTTCACACCTGGCATTTGGCATGAGGACGAGGAGTTTACTCCCCAATTGCTGATTAGGGCTGAGCATGTGTGTGCCACTGACGCCAAGGCTTATTACTATTATAAGCATAAGGGCACTATCACCACGCATGACGATGAGGCAAGCAAGGCCAAGCGCTTTGATGACATCCGTGGTGTGCTGGACAGATTGCAGTATCTGTGCGACCGTGTTCCTCAAGTAGACCGTGTAGCCCTGCAACGTCGCGTGGCACAACTAACGATGGACTATATCTATCAAGTCATCATACAACAACGTTCACAAAAGGCACTGAACACTTGCATTGATGAATTGAGCAGCAAGGGTCTGTTCCCCCTACCCGATCGTGACTACTCGCAGAAATACAAATGGTTCCGCAAGATGAGTAACACACGGCTGGGACGCACCATTCTGCTAAACACTCTGCCACTACTGAAAAGAGAGAGATAATGGAGAACCTGATATCTGTTGTCGTTTGTACATATAACCAAGAGGACACCATTGCCCGTACCTTGGACTCTATACTCATGCAACAGTGTCATGTCCCTTATGAAATTATCATTGGCGAAGACTGTTCGACAGACCATACACGGGACATCTGCAAATCTTATGCGGAAAAGCATCCTAACGTCATACGACTTATTGCCAACAAGCAAAACAAAGGAGTTCTAGACAACTACTTTGACTGTCTGTTGGCTGCTCAGGGGAAATATATTGCCGACTGTGCAGGCGACGATTTTTGGACTGACCCACTGAAACTGGAAAAAGAAGTCACTATCTTAGAAGAACATCCTGATGTGACACTTGTACATACCAACTGGCTATGCTACGACGAGGAAAAGGGGACGACATATCCACCTCATTCTGCCGACAGCAAACATACACGTCCTTTTATTGAGGGAGCAGAAATCCTAGAGGATATCGTCATACAAACACAACGTCCTGTCATTCATCTGTGCACATCGCTTTATAGACGCGATGTCTTCTTACAGGCATACCAAGAGGACACCTATTTTTTTAGGAATAAAGACTTTGGATGTGAAGACGTTCAGATATCATTCATCATGGCTAAAAACGGACGCATCGCCTACTTATCTGACATCACACTGAGCTATTCTGTGGGAAACGCTACAATATCGAATACAAAGAGCGAAGAAAAGCAATACCGATTCGTCAGGCAGGTCACCAATCTAAGCTATTATCTCTGCGATAAATATAAACTCCAAAGCAATCGTATTGATGATTATTTCAGACAACGCATTTTTGCCCTGTCAATGCATGCTTTCCGATGCCATAATAGTGCTATGAGGGATGAGGTAAGAACACTTAAGAAACGATGGCATGTGGCAGACAATCAGTCTATTCGATTTGCTAACCTGATTATGTCAAACAACACCACCTGGCAAATAGCGTTGATGGCAAGAAGTCTGTTTGTCAAATGGAAGAAGAGGAAGGAACTATTGAACGGAACAATTCGCTGAGTTGACGTCCAACCACCTCAGGGGAAGCAAATTGGCGCACATGCTCGGACAATAGCAAACCTTCAGGTTGAGGACCAGACATCGCTCTTTTCATAGCATCAGCTAAGGCTTCTGCATCATCAACAGGAACAAATACACAGCCCTCAGAAGGACGGACACTTGGAGGAATTGCCTCAGTAGAAATGGCAGGTATTCCCGTACTTAATGCCTCCAATATAACCAGTCCCTGTGTCTCACCACGCGTAGCAAGCACCAAAGCATCGCAATTGTAAAGCAAACGACGAACGCCTTCCTTATCCAGCAAACCATAAGATTTCATACCTTCAGCTATTTGCGAACGACATTCAGCTGAGTCTGTATCCTTGCCTGCAATATGCAACTCCACGTTCAATCCTTGCTGGCGCAACCGCATAATTGCAGCAAACAAGACATCATAGCCCTTTAGCGGCCAGTAATTGGCCAAACAGCAGAAACGGAAACTACGCCCAGATAGAGCAGGACGGCTTTTGTAGGCGAAGAATTGGGTATCAACAATATTCGACAGGGATTTCCACCTATAATTGTTTCCAAAATAGGCAGCAATATCA
This sequence comes from uncultured Prevotellaceae bacterium, assembly GCA_902762565.1. Taxonomy (GTDB): domain Bacteria; phylum Bacteroidota; class Bacteroidia; order Bacteroidales; family Bacteroidaceae; genus Prevotella. The sequence continues at coordinate 74,374 of CACWOS010000005.1, read as the reverse complement.
CTGACAAGTTCCTCGGAAACAGGTACAACCATCGAAGCTGCATTATAAGCCTTTCTCAGCATGGGTATCTGCCAGGCATCACTAGGAGCCGGACCAAACTCTTCCTCGAACAATAATTTGGAAAGATGCTCAGTAATAACATATGGAATATGATATCGCTTACTAAGCAGCATGGCTGCAAAACCTGCCCACTTGGCACAATGGGCGTGAAGGATATCTGGCTTACCATATTTTTTCGTATAGTCCATATACATGGAACAGACTATATTTACCCAACGATGAACATTATAACGTATAACTTTAGGCAAACCACGTTGATACGACTGATAGACGGTAATGCCATCCATCTCATGCTCATATCGGCCTATAGGTAGGGTGAAATAATCTTTCGTATTGAGGGTCGCTCCCAACTGCACATTACTCAATATACGAACCTCATGACCCAAAGCCGATAAAGCTTTAGCCTGATCAAGACAGAACAATCCACCACAAGGCGGAAAGAAAGATGGGATTTCGAGGATATGCATATTATTTAAGGTAGCAGTGAAAAAAATAGGGACGGAAAAACCTCCGCCCCTACCGATTACTTTTTTGTCCGTTCTGAAGTTATGCCTCAGCAGGAGCCTCAGCGGCAGCCTCCTCAGCGGGAGTCTCTGCAGCAGCTTCAGCAGCAGCGGCAGCTTCAGCCTCAGCCTTTGCAGCAGCCTCAGCAGCCTTCTTCTCAGCTACTTTCTTAGCCTGCTCTTCGTTCTGAGCTTTCTCAGCCTTCAACTGGGCAGCAGCAGCATCCTTCTTTGCCTTAGCCTCGTCAGCAGCGACCTTCTCCAGACCCTTCTGCTTGTCAGCCTTCCAGGCATCGAACTTCTTCTGAGCTGTAGCCTCATCGAAAGCGCCCTTCTTAACGCCACCCTTCAGGTGCTTCATCAGGTAAACGCCCTCACGGCTAAGAATGTTACGAACAGTGTCGGTAGGCTGTGCACCACACTCGACCCAATAAAGTGCACGCTCGAAATTAAGATCTACTGTGGCAGGATTGGTGTTTGGGTTGTAAGTACCAATCTTCTCAGTGAAACGACCATCACGTGGTGCACGAGCGTCAGCGATAACGATACGATAGAATGCGTAGCTCTTACGTCCGCCGCGCTGCAATCTGATTTTTGTTGCCATTGTCTAAATGTTTGTTTTTTAATTGTTTAACTATAATTTCATGCTACTATCTCGTAATAGCGGCTGCAAAGGTACGAATTATTTGTCAAACCGCCAAATATTTCGTATAAAAATTATTGTTTCGTCAATGTCACACCTGCCTGCATGCCATCCACGCTCTTCATTAGCGAGGTGACAGTCTTAATATTTTTATTGGTCGACTTGGCACCAACTGCCTTAAAAAGATTCAGGAGTTTAGTAGCATCCGTCACAAACTGCAATTTCTTACCGTCAATCTGGGTTGTAACCTGAAGCGCCTTGATACCACGTAATGTCAATATCAGCTTTGAGTTCTTCACTTCCCAATTACCCTTCATGGTCTTACCATTCAGCGTTTCCGTACAAGTGCCGTCCTCATTGAAGGTCAGAACTAATGCGCCAGGTTTCACACCATATTGCGTCATATACGATTGTATCTTGTCCTCCAACTTATTGGCAGCAACTTTGGCAGCTACCTTAGTAAGCAAATTATCTGACGTAAACACGATAGCTGGTTCAGTATAACTCCACGTACCTATTATATTATTAGTAGTGGCTTGTTTGTCCTTCGAAAAGATGGAAGTGAGTCCGGATATAGCATCTTCACCTTGTTCTCCACCTAATACACTGCCAAGGATACTACCAATATCCTGTGCATTTACACTTGTAGCTGCAAACATCAGCGTCACAGCAGTCATCAGTCGCATTAAATTCTTCTTCATAGCGTATCTTTTAATAAAATATGGCGCAAAAGTACGATTTTTCAGCATAATGACAAAATAAAATGACGAAAAGCGAGGTTTTATAACTTTTTTTCGCTATTTTTGCACACTGATGAAGGATATATCGATACTGATACCCACCTACAATCACACGTGCGTTGAGCTAGTCCAATCACTACAACAACAAGCCAACCAACTGCCCATCAGTTACGAAATCATCGTGGCTGACGACGGTTCAACCCTTCCCCATACCATCAAGGCGAATAGGGCTATCAACAACTATACCAACAGCCGCTACATAGAGCGACCAGAGAATGCTGGACGTGCTGCTATCCGAAACTATCTGGCTTATCAAGCCTCAAAGCCTTGGGTATTATTTATTGACAGCGATATGGTGGTGCGACGCCCAGACTTCCTGCGTCGGTATGTGGAAACGCCCAAAGAACAGGCTGTTTGGGACGGAGGCATCAGTGTAGGAGGTGATGCTAATCTGCTGAAAAACAATCTGCGTTACCATTACGAGCGGGCTGCAGAGCATGAACATACAGCAGAGCGCAGACAACAAGAGCCCTATCGTGACTTCCACACGGCCAACTTTATGGCTCCCAAGCAACTGATGACGGAATATCCTTTTGACCTGCGTTTCCGCCATTATGGCTACGAGGACGTGCTATTTGGCATGACACTTGAAAGCCATCGTATTCCCATTCACCATTTGGACAATCCACTGAGTTTTGAGGTGTTTGAAGAGAACGAACAATTCCTAAACAAGACGGAGGAAGGCTTGCGAACACTGTATACCTTCCGTCATGAACTGAAGGACGGCTCACGCCTGCTTCAACGAATGGAATACTTAGGATGGATCTTGCCTCTGCTACGCCTCTTCCATCATGCAACAAAAAAACTGGAGCGACGCATCTTACTGCGCCACCCCAGCTTATTTCTTTTCTCGCTCTATCGCCTAGGCTATTTCGCAACCCTCAGCGAAAAATAAGCTTCTGTTTACTCCTCGATACCCTCGGGCTTCATGTTCGTATAGACAGTCTGCACGTCGTCGAAGTCCTCGAGTTTCTCAATCATCTTGTCGATGGTCTCGCGCTCCTCAGGAGTAACGTCTTTCAAGTCGTTAGGAATACGAGTGAACTCAGCACCCGTTACCTCGAAACCGTTCTCTTCCAAGTGCTTCTGGATGGCACCAAACGATGAGGGGTCACCATAGATGGTGATGCTGTTCTCTTCCTCGTCCTCGTCGTACTCATCCTCCACGCCGTAGTCAATCAGGTCGAGAATCATCTCGTCCATATCCAGACCATCGGTCTTCTTGAAGGTGAACACGCACTTGTGGTCGAACAGGAACGACAGCGAGCCCTGAGTACCCAGGTTGCCATTGAACTTGTTGAACACTGAACGAACGTCACCAACGGTACGGGTGGTGTTGTCGGTCAGGGCGTCAACGAAGATAGCAACTCCGTGAGGACCATATCCCTCGTAAGTCACTTCCTTGTAGTCGCTCTGGTCCTTACCCATAGCGTTCTTGATGGCACGCTCGATGTTGTCCTTCGGCATGTTCTCGCGCTTAGCGTTGGCGATGATAGCACGCAGTGCAGGGTTCATGTCAGGCTCTGGACCGCCAGCCTTCACAGCGATAGCAATCTGCTTGCCAATCTTGGTGAATGTCTTGGCCATGTGGCCCCATCTCTTCAGTTTCGCAGCTTTGCGATATTCAAATGCTCTTCCCATAAGTTTGAATAATTAACCGCAGATTACACAGATTACACAGATTAATTAATAATCATTGGCAAATCTTTCATACTGCAGACTTTTGTTTTTGAAATTTATTAATAATCCTTTTTTATTTTAGTCGCTTTCAGATAATGAATCAACTGAGCCCGATGCACATCTGCTATTGTCTCAACAGTTTTCATCTCTACTATTAAATCACCGAAGCAGACAAAATCAGCTTGGTAGTGTGTCTTGATAGGTTTCCCTTTGTAGAAGATCTGAACCAGTTTCTCCCTCTCATAGGGAATCTTTCGTTCATCAAACTCCATCTCAAGGGCATCTCCATAAGCAGATTCAAGAAATCCAGGGCCCAACTCACGATGAACAGCCATAGCAGCCCCAATAACAGCAAAAGTCTGATCATCACGATACTTTTTCAGCAAGTTGTACTCTTCTTCCATTCAGAATAAAAATCTGTGAAATCTGCGTAATCTGCGGTTATTTCCTATCTCAGCTCGGCATTGAGCTGCTTTTTGAGGTTCTGAATCAGCTTGTTCATGATGGCTTCAATCTGCTTGTCGCCCATGGTCTTCTCGGGGTCTTGCAGGATGAAGTTGACGGCATACGACTTTTTGCCAGCGGGCAGTTTGTCGCCCTCGTAGACGTCGAAGAGCTCGACTTTCTTCAGGAACTTACGCTCCGTCTGACGGGCGATGTCTTCAATCTGCTGGAACTCGACGCTCTTGTCGATGAGCAGAGCGAGGTCACGGCTGACAGACGGGAATTTAGGAATCTCCGTGAACTCCACCTTCTGCTTGCGGATGACCTTCATCAGGGCTGTCCAGTTGAGCTCAGCATAATACACAGGCGTGTCGATGTCGAACTGCTTCTGCAACTTCTTCGTCAGCACACCCATCTCGATGAGCTTCTTGCCACCACGGTTCTCGATGGTCAGACCAGCAGAGAAGATCGCATTCTCACTCTTCTTGCTTACCAGCATACCAGACTGCACACCAATACGTGCTAAAATGTTCTGCACGTAGGCATCGAGCTCAGCATAGGAAGTGTCCTCGTTAGCATGGGCCCAAGAACCTTCCACGCGCTTACCCGTCAGCCACAATGCCATATGATACTGCTCCTTATAAGCCTGCATGGGGTCGTCCTGATTTTCTTTCTCAGGGTCGAAGCTATAGACGTTGCCGAACTCAAAGAAACGGCAGTTGGGGTTCTTGCGCTTCACATTGTGCTCGACGCTCTCCAAACCACCAAACAGCAGGGTGCCTCGCATCACGTTCAGGTCGCTCGACAGCGGATTCATAATCTTTACCAGGTGAGCCTGCTGCTCTTCTGTATAGTAGGCAGCCTTCGTCAACGAGTTGTTCAGAATCTCATTAAAACCAGCACCCACCAACTGCTCTGAAACGAGGTTAGCCAACTTGTGCTTCTGGTCTTCATCGCCCTTGATGACGAGGCTGGACTTCAGCTGTGTGGGAATCTCCACATTGTTATATCCGTAGATGCGCAGGATGTCTTCCACCACGTCGCAAGGACGCTGTACGTCGACGCGGTAGGCGGGGATTTCAAGTTTCAGTCCCTCGGCACTCTCGCTGAGCACCTTCATCTCCAGCGAGTCACAGATGCTCTTGATGGTCTCGACGGGAATGTCCTTACCAACCAGCGAATGAACATAGCTGTACTGGAGGTCTACAACGGCGTTCTCCATCTTCTCGGGATAAACGTCCTTGATTTCCATAGACACCTTACCACCTGCCAGTTCCTTACAGAGCTGGGCGGCATATTTCAGCGCGTCAATCACGCCATTGGGATCGATGCCACGCTCGAAACGGAACGAGGCGTCGGTGCTCAATCCATGACGACGAGCAGACTTACGAATCCAAGTGGGATGGAAGTAAGCACTCTCGAGAACGACGTTCTTCGTGGTCTCGTAGGTACCACTACCCTTTCCGCCAAAGACGCCAGCGATACACATGGGATCCTCAGCATTGCAGATAGCGAGGTCACGGTCAGAGAGCTTGTGCTCTTCACCATCCAGCGTCACAAAGGGTGTACCTTCGGGCATGGTTTTCACTACAATCTTGTGGCCTTTCACCATATCGGCATCGAAGCAGTGCAGGGGCTGACCCAACGCCATCATCACATAGTTGGTGATGTCGACGATATTGTTGATGGGACGCAGACCAATGACGCTCAGCTTGTTCTTCAGCCACTCAGGCGATTCTTTCACCTCGCAATCGGTGATACTGACACAGGCGTAACGCTTGCAGGCCTCGGTGTTCTCGATGACCACGTCGATGGGAAGGCTGTTGTCATCGACGGAGAACGTCGATGCACAGGGCTTGTGGGTTGCCGTTTTGTAGCCGTTCTGCTTCAGCCACGCATACAGATCGCGAGCAACACCCCAGTGTGACAGCGCATCGGCACGGTTGGCTGTGATGTCTACCTCGATGAGCCAGTCGCTCTCCAAGTGGTAATACTCAGCGGCAGGCGTGCCGACAACAGCATCCTCAGGCAGTACGATGATGCCAGCATGGTCGGTGCCGATACCAATCTCGTCCTCAGCACAAATCATACCCATCGACTCTACACCACGCAGCTTCGACTTCTTGATGACAAACTCCTTGTCGCCATCATACAGCACACAACCCAGATCGGCCACGATGACCTTCTGGCCAGCAGCCACATTGGGAGCGCCACAGACAATCTGCTGAGGTTCGCCCTTACCTAAATCAACGGTAGTTACATGTAGGTGGTCTGAGTCTGGGTGCATCTCGCACGTGAGCACCTTACCAACGTAAAGGCCCTTCAGACCGCCCTTAATACTTTGTACTTCTTCGAGTGCGTCAACCTCCAGACCTGTCGATGTCAACGCATCACACACCTGCTGCGGTGTGAGGTCGAAATCAACGTACTCCTTTAACCATTTATACGATATATTCATTGCAATGATATTTGATGTCTTTGAAAAAACGCGTGCAAAGGTACAAAAAATCAAGCAAAAAACCAAAGAATTTTGAGTTTTTTTCATAGATTTGATTTTAGTTGGCCACAATTGTCCGCACGGAGCGGAAGAGGCAAGAGCAGTAAGCGGAAGAGGCAAGAGCAGTAAGCGGAAGAGGCAAGAGCAGTAAGCGGAAGGGACGCGAGCACGGAGCGGAAGAGGCACGAGCACGGAGCGGAAGAGGCACGAGCAGTAAGCGCGCCACAGGAGAACAGTATGTCTCGGCAAGAAAACAGCATGTCTCAGCAAAAGTCTGACAATTCTGACAAATGACAGTGTCAGATTTTGGGACTCAAATTAAGCCAAGATGATGAAAATAGATTCATATTATATATATAATATTGATATTATATAATAATATGGTATAATATATACTCTTTCTCGCAAGGATGTGGGCGCAGATTCTGACTGTCATAATTGTCAGAAATGCAAATTTCAAGCACAAAGCATACTGACGATACGTTCGGCTGTACGGCCATCCCAACGGTCAGGTAACTGTCCTGTCACCCAATCGTCTGACAACATGCGACCAACTTCAGAAGCCAGACGTTCAGCATTCTCACCAACAAGGACGTTGGTGCCCTGTTTCACCGTTTCCTGATGCTCCGTGTACGAATTAAGCGTAATGCAGGGCACGTGGTTGAAGGTTGCCTCCTCGGCCACATTACCAGAATCGGTAATGATGCCCTTGGCGCGTGACGTCAGATAGCCGAACTCGAGATAGCCGAGTGCAGGAACAATGCGGATGGCGGCTTGTAGCTCAGGGTGTTTCACCATCATCACCTGAACCGTCTCTGCAGCCAGGCCTCGCAATGGAGCAATGACAGGAACGTCGCCAGTCACACGCGCAACGGCCTGAAGCATCAACAAAAGATTATCTTTAGACGCCAGTAATGCCTTGCGATTGAGAGTGAACACCAGATAACGTCCATCCTCGATGCCTTCGAGACAGGCAGGACGCTGCCAACGATCACGACAATAGCGCAACTGATCCATCAGGATGTTACCTACCATATATATCTTATGCAGCTCGGCACCCTCACGCGTAGCAATGCTGCTGGAACCCATACCTGCTGTAAAGAGCATGTCAGAGAGTCCGTCGATAACGAGGCGATTTATCTCCTTGGGCATTGTGATGTCAAACGAACGCGTGCCTGCCACTAGATGAGCCAGACGTGCCCCACGCTTTTTGGCGACGATAGCCGCAGCCATTGTAGAAGCAAGGTCGTCAACAACTATCACGCTATCTGCAGGATGCTGTTCGAGATAATGTTCAAACTCGGCCATCACACGGCCTGTCAACTCGTTTAGATTCTCGCAGTCCACACCCAGATAGACATCAGGACGAGGCATTTCGAGGTCGCTGAACAACGAAGCTTCCAGCGTAGGGTCATCCTCACGGCCTGCATATACCAACTGATAGTTGCATTCGTCTGTACGATTGATGGCACGAATCAGTGGCGCCACCTTCACAAAATTGGGGCGAGCCCCTGTAAAGATACATATTTGCTGTTTCATGCGTGCAAAGTTACGAAATAATTATGAATTACAAATGACGAATTACGATTTTTTTCGTACCTTTGCACGCAATTATGAACGAACACAAGATTATCAACGACCCCGTTTTCGGGTTTATCAAGATTCCACGCGGACTGCTCTACGACGTGGTGCGCCATCCGCTGATGCAGCGTCTGAACCGCATCAACCAGTTGGGACTGGCCTCCGTCGTCTATCCAGGTGCCCGTCATACCCGTTTCCAACATTCATTAGGCGCCTTCTACCTGATGTCCGAGGCTGTAAAGTCGCTTCAAGAAAAAGGCATCTACATCTTCGATTCAGAAGCGGAAGCCGTAGAGGCAGCCATCCTGATGCACGACATCGGACACGGACCCTTCTCGCATGTATTGGAGAATACGCTCATCAAAGGCATCTCGCATGAGGACATATCGCTCATGATGATGGAACAGATCAATCACGACCTGAAAGGACAATTAGCCCTAGCCATCAGCATCTTCAAGGACGACTATCCCAACAAGATATTCCACCAGCTCATCTCGTCGCAACTGGACATGGACCGTTTGGACTATCTGCGACGCGATTCTTTCTTTACAGGTGTCACAGAGGGCAATATAGGCAGCGCTCGTATTATCAAGATGCTCAACGTGAAGGATTCGAAACTGGTGGTAGAGGTCAAGGGCATCTATTCGATAGAAAATTTCCTGACCACCAGACGACTGATGTATTGGCAGGTTTATCTGCACAAAACAGCAGTAGGATACGAAAAGATTCTGATTAGCGCCCTTAAACGAGCAAAAATGCTAACAAAACAGGGATACGACATCTTTGCAGCTCCTGCCCTCGCCTACTTCCTGAAAAACGACGTAGACCGCACTTGGTTCGAGCAACATCCAGAAGCCCTGACGATGTATAGCGAGTTGGACGATTCCGACATCTGGAGTGCCCTAAAAGCATGGAAGCACAGCGACGACAGAACCCTTTCGTTACTAGCAGAAAGCATGCTTGACAGACATCTATGGCATGTGGAGGTCAGCGAAGAGCGTCCCTCACAGGAACGTCTCGATGAAATTGCACAAAACATCGCCAAGAAGGAAGGCATATCACTAGCAGACGCTGCCTACCTGATGAGTCTGACAGAGATAGGAAAAGACATGTATAATCCTGACGATGATAGCATCGGAATACTTTACAAAGACGGCACTATCAAGGATATTTCTGAAGCTTCAGAAATCTTAAATGTGCAACTACTTTCGAAAAAAATACGTAAATATTACCTCTGCTATCAACGTTTTTGAGTTATTTATTTGGTATTTGAGAAAAAAATCCGTATCTTTTCGCTATGCGAGAAAATACTCACATTCGAAAAAACTTCAAATTATATTTGGTTTTTTGCTCATTTATTCGTATCTTTGCAAAGTTTTATATAATAAAATAAAGAAGACATGCAGTTTACAGCTAAACAAATAGCCGATTTTATCGGTGGACGCGTAGAAGGGAATGAGCAAGCCACTATCAGCACATTCGCAAAAATCGAAGAAGCTGGAGAGGGTGCCATTACTTTCCTCTCAAACCCCAAATACACATCATACATCTACGACACGAAAGCCAGCATCGTACTGGTAAACGACGACTTAGAGTTGGAGCATCCTGTCAGTGCAACGCTGATTAGAGTACCCAATGCTTACGAATGCGTAGCCAAATTGATGCAGATGTATGCAGCCTCACAGCCCAAGAAGACTGGTGTTGATTCGCTTGCCTTTGTCAGCAAAACTGCTGAGATTGGCAAAGACGTGTATATTGGCCCCTTTGCCTATATCGGCGAGGGCGTTAAGATTGGCGATGGAACGCGTATCTTCCCCAACGTTACTATCTACGACGGTTGCCAAATAGGCAAGAATGTCACCATCCATGCGGGTGCAGTGATTGGTGCCGACGGCTTCGGATTCGCACCTAACACTGATGGCTATGAAAAGATTCCTCAGTTGGGCATTGTCATTATTGAGGACAACGTGGAGATTGGTGCCAATACCTGTGTCGACCGTTCTACAATGGGACAGACTATCATTCACAAAGGTGTCAAGTTAGACAATCTGATTCAGGTTGCCCACAACTGCGAAATTGGCGAGAACACTGTGATGTCGGCCCAAGCGGGCATGGCTGGTTCAACAAAGATTGGCGCCTGGTGCATGGTAGGCGGACAGGCTGGATTCGCAGGTCACATCCAAGTTGCAGACAAGACAATGGTAGGAGCTCAGTGTGGCGTCATAGGCAATACCAAGGGTAACGGTGAGACCTTGATAGGTTCACCTGCCGTCAATCCGAAGATGTATTTCAAGGCCAGAGCCCTTGATGCCAAGTTGCCCGACATGTATCGCCAGATAGCAGCTATGCAGCGCGAGATAGACGAACTGAAAAAGAAACTACAATAAGATATGAAACAAAAAACACTGAAAGGCAGTTTTTCGCTTTTTGGCAAGGGACTGCATACGGGGCTTAATCTGACAGTAACCTTTAATCCTGCTCCTGAAAATACTGGATATAAAATCAAGCGCATCGACTTGGAAGGCGAACCCGTGATTGAGGCTATCGCAGAAAATGTCATCGACACACAGCGTGGCACCGTATTAGGTAAGGGCGATGCACGCGTTTCTACTGTAGAACACGGACTGGCAGCGCTCTATGCACTAGGAATTGACAACTGTCTGATGCAGGTCAACGGTCCTGAATTCCCCATTCTCGATGGTTCCGCTATCCAATATGTAGAAAAAATCAAAGAAGTGGGTGTCGAAGAGCAGAATGCTCCCAAAGATTGGTACGTCATCCGCAAGAAGATTGAGGTAAAGGACGAAAACACTGGATCATGTATTACGATCCTGCCTGATGAAGAATTCTCGCTGACGGCCATGTGTTCGTTTGAATCGAAATTCATCAATTCACAGTTCGCATCCCTCGATAAAACCGAACAGTTCGTAACAGAGATTGCAGCAGCACGTACTTTTGTCTTTGTACGTGACATCCAGCCTCTACTGCAGGCCAACCTTATCAAAGGTGGTGACATGGATAATGCTATCGTCATCTACGAACGTCAGATTTCACAGGAGCAGCTCGACCAGCTAGCCGATATGCTGGGTGTTGAGCATCGTGATGCTACGGAACTCGGCTACATCCAACACAAACCATTGGTATGGGAAAACGAGTGTACACGTCATAAACTGCTCGACGTCATCGGCGATATGGCTCTGATTGGTAAACCCATCAAGGGACGTATCATTGCCACTCGTCCAGGTCATACCATCAACAACAAGTTTGCTCGTCAGATGCGCAAGGAGATTCGTAAGCACGAAATCCAGGCTCCTATCTACGATCCTAACGAGGAACCAGTCATGGACGTGAACAAGATTCGTGAGCTCCTACCCCACCGCTATCCTATGCAGTTGGTGGATAAAGTCATCTCATTAGGTGCCAACACCATTGTTGGTATCAAAAATGTCACATCCAACGAACCATTCTTCCAGGGACACTTCCCTGAAGAGCCTGTGATGCCTGGCGTGTTGCAGATTGAGGCGATGGCACAGTGTGGTGGATTGCTGGTGCTGAATACGTTGGAGGAACCTGAGCGCTGGAGTACCTATTTCATGAAGATTGACGACGTAAAATTCCGTCAGAAAGTGGTACCTGGCGACACGCTGATTTTCAAAGTGGACTTGCTCGCTCCTGTCCGTCACGGCATCTCGTCGATGAAAGGCTACATCTTCGTAGGCGACCATGTGGTGGCAGAGGCTACCTTCACAGCTCAAATTGTAAAGAACAAGTAAATTTGGTAAATTGTAATAAGTAAATCGGTAAATGAACAATATTCATCCCTTAGCAGTAGTAGACCCAGAAGCGAAGTTGGGCGACAACAATGTTATTGGTCCCTTCTGCGTGATAGATAAGAATGTCGTTATTGGCGACAACAATAAGTTTCTGAACAATGTGACCATCCACTTTGGCGCTCGCATTGGTAACGGCAATGAGTTTTTTCCAGGTGCCAGCATTTCTACCAAGCCTCAGGACTTGAAGTTCCAAGGTGAAGAAACGACTTGCGAGATTGGTGACAACAATTCGATTCGCGAGAATGTTACTATTAGTCGAGGTACAGCTTCGAAAGGCAAGACAGTAGTGGGCAACGGCAACCTTCTGATGGAAAATATGCATATTGCACACGACTGCGTGATTGGCAATGGTTGCATCATTGGCAACTCGACGAAAATTGCTGGTGAGGTAGAGATTGACGACTATGCTATCATCTCTGCATGTTGTCTGTTCCACCAGTTCATTCGTGTGGGCAGCTATATTATGTTCCAAGGTGGTAGTCGCACATCACAAGACATACCTCCCTACGTCATTGCAGGCAAAGAACCTATCCGCTATGCTGGCGTCAACCTCATCGGACTGCGTCGTCGCGGATTTAGCAACGAGACCATCGAAGCCATCCATGATGCCTATCGCATTATCTATGCACAAGGTGTATTGAAGGATGGTATCGCTGAAGCACGTACCAAGTATCCTGACTCGAAAGAGGTTGAATACATCTGCTCGTTTATCGAGTCATCAAAGCGTGGTGTAATACGTTAATGGGCACACTCATTGTCATCACTGGACCTACAGCTGTTGGCAAGACTGCTCTCACCATTGAGATTGCTCAACGCTATGGCATTCCTGTAATCAATGCAGACTCCAGGCAAATCTATCGTGAACTGAAGATTGGTACTGCGGCACCTACTGACGAACAGTTACAGGCTGCCAAGCATTATTTCGTAGGAACCAAGAGCATTAGCGACTACTATAATGCCTCGATGTATGAGCAAGAGGTGCTGGAACTGTTAGAGAACCAGTTCAAGACACACAACATACAGGTGCTGTCGGGTGGTTCAATGATGTACATAGATGCCGTATGTAATGGGATTGACGACATTCCCACCATTCGTGATGACATCCGCGAGGAGATGAAACGACGCTATCAGGAGGAAGGACTTGAAGTCCTTTGCAAAGACTTGAAGCGTTTGGACCCAGAACACTATCAGATTGTAGACAAACAGAACTATAGACGTGTGATTCACGCGTTGGAGATTTGTTATCAAACAGGTCAGACTTATACTTCTTTCCGCAAGCAAGAAAAGAAAGCACGTCCTTTCCGCATTGTTAAGATAGGACTGAACCGTGAGCGCAATATATTATATAATAGGATTAACGCGCGCGTAGACGAGATGATGGAAAGGGGACTGTTGGAAGAGGCACAATCCCTATATAATCAGAGACATCTGAATGCTTTGAATACAGTAGGCTACAAAGAGATGTTCGACTATATGGATGGAAGATGGACTCTGGAGGAAGCCATAGAACGCATGAAGGGCAACACGCGGCGTTATGCCCGCAAGCAGTTGACGTGGTATAAGCGTGATTCCGAAATGAAGTGGTTTAATCCTGACGACCAAAAAGAAATACTAAAATACATTGCACAATATGAATTATTACGCTGAGAAAACCATACAAGCTCTAAAAGGTGCTTTAAGATGGTACAAAGGAATATTTAAGGGGCGTCCTTGGTACATCAAGATACTATCTGCATTGGGCACACTTGTTGTCGCCTTCTTCCTGTATCTTATCATGGTGGACATTAATTTCCTATGGCTTTTTGGTAAGTCACCATCGATGAGTGATGTCAAGAATACGCATCCAGCCGAAGCCTCTCAGATATATAGCGCTGATGGCAAGGTGATAGGCAAATTCTTCAGCGAGAATCGTATGCCCGTTACCTACGAGGATGTAAGTCCTGCTTTCTGGAATGCCCTTATCGATACTGAAGACGAACGATTCCGCAGTCATCATGGTATAGACTATCAGGCTTTTGGCGCAGCCCTTAAAGACTATGTAATGCATCGTGATGCACGTGGTGCTTCGACCATTACACAACAATTGGCCAAGAACTTGTTCCGCGTTCGTACGCAGTATTCTACAGGCTTGCTGGGCAATATTCCAGGTCTGAAGATGCTTATCATGAAAAGCAAAGAATGGATTACAGCCTATAAACTGGAATTCAACTTCTCAAAGAACGAGATTCTGACGATGTATGCCAATACGGTAGACTTCGGCTCGAATGCTTTTGGTATTAAGACGGCTGCCAGGACCTATTTTGGCACTACTCCTGATAAGTTGACATCAGAACAAGCAGCGGTGTTGGTTGGTTTGCTTAAAGCTACTACTTACTATAATCCACGTATCAATCCAAAGAACTCACTGGCTCGCAGAAACGTGGTGCTTGACTTGGTTAGGAAGCACGGACATCTGACTCAAGAGGAGTGTGACTCTTTGAAACAGGTTGAGATTAAACTTGACTACAGCGTGGAGAATGCCTATGATGGTGAAGCCAACTACTTCCGTGAGGCAGTAGGCGACTGGATGAAAAACTGGTGTAAAGACTATTATGGTGACGATCGACAATATGCATATTATACTGAAGGTCTGAAGATTTACACCACCATCGACACACGTATGCAGAAATACGCTGAGGATGCTGCTATCAAACAGATGAAACAGGTGCAGAAGACATTCAATTCCCACTGGGGAAATACGAATCCTTGGCAAGACGAATATCATCATGAGATACCTCACTTCATAGAAGACCTCGCTAAAAAGACATCGTATTATAAGCTGCTTAGCCAGAAATATAATGGGGACGAAGATTCTATCAATTACTATCTGAATGTACCCCACCCTGTCAAGTTGTTCGACTATGAGCAAGGCTATATCGAGAAAGAGATTTCTACTCTTGACAGCATCCGTTATATGGAACGTTTCATGCATTGCGGATTCGTAGCCATCGAGCCTCAGACAGGACACGTGAAGGCATGGGTGGGCGACGTAGACTTCGAAACATGGAAATACGACAAGGTGACGGCTATGCGACAGCCAGGTTCTACCTTTAAGTTATTTGTCTATGCGGAAGCCATGAATCAGGGCATTACACCCTGCGACACACGTAAAGACGAATTCTTCTCAATGAAAGTGATGGACAAAGGTAAGGAGGTTACGTGGGCTCCAACGAATGCCGACGGACATTTCTCTGGTGCCAACATCACATTGAAACAGGCTTTCGCCATGAGCATTAACTCTGTTGCCGTAAGATTGGGGCAGGAATGTGGTATTGAACGAATAGTCAAAACAGCCCATAATATGGGTATCAAGTCAAAGCTCGACCCCACCCCAGCGCTAGCCTTGGGTTCTAGTGATGTTAATCTGCTAGAACTGGTTAATGCCTATTGCACACCTTGTAATCAAGGACGTATGCACGACCCTGTACTCGTTACTCGCATCGTAGACCGCGATGGCGATGTTATTTACGAAGCAAAAACAGACGACAAGAAAGCGCTCACAGAACGAAGTGCATTCCTCGTACAGCAGTTGCTAATGGGAGGTATGAGCGGTACGTCGTCACGTCTGCGCAGCTATGTAGGCTATGACGTTACCGACACCGACTTTGGAGGCAAGACAGGCACATCGAACAACCACTCTGATGCCTGGTTTATTGGTACCACGCCTAAGCTTGTTTGTGGTGCATGGGTTGGTGGCGAATATCGTTGCATCCACTTCCGTACAGGAGAATTAGGACAAGGCAACCGTACAGCACTCCCCATTTGTGGCTATTTTCTGAAAAGTGTACTGGATGACCCGCAATTCAAGCAATATCATGCTAAGTTCTCGATACCACAGGATGCAGACCTTACATCGGGTATGTACGGTTGTGGGGGCTACTTCAAGTCAGCATCCGACTCAGACTCATTGACTGTCGACAGCCTTGGAACAGCGATTCCTGCAGATGCTATCCTTGATGATAACGGCAATGTGGTCAATCCACCACAAGACCCAGACAAGGCCAAACAGACACCTGTGGCTGAACAGCCACAAGTTGCAGAAGAGCCAAAGGAACAATAAATGAACATAGAGACGCTAGACCATGATAATCAGGAGTGGCAACAGGCCCTCCAGATTATTCAATACACCCGTCGCTCGCTATTTCTGACAGGAAAAGCGGGGACGGGTAAGTCTACTTTTCTATGTTATGTGTCACAAAACACAAAGAAGAAACACGTCATCCTTGCCCCTACAGGCATAGCAGCTATCAATGCAGGTGGACAGACGTTACATAGTTTCTTTAAATTGCCTTTTTATCCTCTACTGCCAAATGACTCACGCTATAATGCGCGTAACATCCGAAAAACGCTGAAATATAATGGCGAGCTTACCAAACTATTGCGAGAATTGGAACTGATTATCATTGACGAGATATCGATGGTAAGGGCAGACATTATCGATTTTATCGACAAGGTGCTTCGTATCTATTGTCGTAATATGCGTGAACCTTTTGGTGGCAAGCAACTATTACTTGTGGGCGACATCTTCCAATTAGAGCCTGTCATTAAGGAAGAAGAATGGCGTCTGATGCAACCATTCTATGCCTCTGCATACTTCTTTTCTGCGAAGGTGTGGCAAGAAATGCAACTCGTTAGCATTGAACTTCGCAAAGTATATCGCCAAAGTGATGCAGACTTCATTGCTATTCTGGACCGCATCCGCGAGAATCAAGCCACTGATCAGGATTTGGCTGCTATCAATTCAAGATATGGAGCCACTTGTGAACCATCCTCAAGAAACCTTGAAATCACACTAGCAACACGTCGCGACACAGTAGACTGGCTCAACGAGCAGAAACTAAACGAGTTAGACGGTGAAAGTGTCACCTTTAAAGGTATTATTAAAGGAGAATTCCCTTTAACCTCACTGCCAGCTCCCATGGAATTGGAAATCAAACCTGGTGCACAGGTCATTTTTGTCAAGAACGACAAAGAAAAGCGTTGGGTCAACGGCACTATAGGTATTGTAATTGGTATTGACGAGGAAGAAGGCATCATTGGTGTATGCGATGAAGACGGCCATGAATATGATGTGGGTGTAGAGATTTGGGAAAATATGCGCTACACATATGACGAGAAAGAGCAAAAAATCGTTGAGGAACTATTAGGCACTTTCAAACAATTTCCCTTACGACTGGCGTGGGCCATTACCGTACACAAGAGTCAGGGCTTGACGTTCCGTCAGGTTAAGATAGACTTTTCTGGCGGTGGTGCTTTTGCTGGCGGACAGACCTATGTGGCACTCTCACGCTGTACGTCACTCAAAGGTATCACACTCGAAGAGCCCATCCGTCGTTCTGACATTTTTGTACGTGTCGAAGTTGTACAGTTTGCTCGTCGGTATAATGATAACAAACTGATGCGTCAGGCCATCTACGAAAGTAAGGCAGATAAAGAGTATCATGATGCTGTGGCTGCTTTCGATCGTCAGGACTTTGACGCGTTCCTCAAAAATTTCTTTTTGGCCATCCATTCACGCTATGACATCGAAAAACCTGCTGTCCAGCGCTATATCCGTCGAAAATTAGGCATTATCAGTCAGCAAAAACAGCAAATAGAGGAACTAAATGCTGAGATTACACGTCGCGAGGCACTGTTGAAACGACTCGCTGTTGAATATACGCTATTAGGCAAGGAATGCGAACAGGAGCACATGACAGATGCTGCTATTCGCAATTACCAAAAAGCCTTAGAACTTTATCCTGAGAATCCAGAAGCTAAAAGACGACTCAAAAAGCTACAAAAGAAATAAACTTTTTACAACGTATTTCCCTCTTTGGGGAATACCACTGTAGGCTTAAATGTCTTAGCCTCCTCAAAGTCCATATGAGCATACGAAATGATGATGACAACATCGCCAACCTGTACGCGACGAGCGGCAGCACCATTCAGACAGATGCAGCCGGAACCTCGCTCACCTTTTATGATATAGGTCTCAAAACGCTCACCATTATTATTGTCGAGCACCTGCACTTTCTCACCAGCAATTAGATTAGCAGCATCCATTAGGTCTTCATCTATCGTGATGCTACCCATATAATTCAGATTAGCCTCTGTCACCGTCACACAGTGCAGTTTCGAC
Organism: uncultured Prevotellaceae bacterium; assembly: GCA_902762565.1. GTDB lineage: Bacteria > Bacteroidota > Bacteroidia > Bacteroidales > Bacteroidaceae > Prevotella. The sequence goes on along the minus strand of CACWOS010000005.1, from coordinate 56,173 downwards.
TTCATTACTTCTATCATCATGACTCTTTGTACTTGATGTGATCAATTAAACGGATGGGAGTTTTGCCACAATAGACCGTGATACAACCAACTACGTATGGCGTATCATCCCAGTTTTCAATATCTTGCAGCGTATTGCCATCAACAATTGAGAAGTATTCTACATCCAGTCCGTCAACGGCATTAATATCAGCCACCACCTTATCGTGGGTTTCCTTCACCGTATGCTTCTTGGCATAAGTCAAACTTCCTTTCAATGCCTTATAAATGGCAGGAGCAATGGCACGCTCATCCTCTGAGAGCAGCGTATTACGACTGCTTCGAGCCAGCCCATCGTCATCGCGTACAATGTCACACTCCACTATCTGAACAGACAGACCTAAATGTTTCACCATCGCTTTTACGACAGCTATCTGCTGCCAGTCCTTCTCGCCAAAGTAGGCACGGACTGGCTTGACAATATAGAACAAACGACTCACCACCTGACAAACACCATTGAAGTGACCAGGACGATGAGCACCCTCCATAACGGTCGATATAGGAGGATATTCGAACTGACGCGTATCGGGCGTAGGATACATCTCTTCCACACTTGGAGCCAAGACATAATCAGCACCGCAAGTTTCCAACAACTTACAGTCAGCCTCCAACGTACGTGGATAGTTCTTCAAATCATTTTTGTCATTGAATTGTGTCGGATTTACAAATACCGATACCACTGTTATTCCATTTTCCTTCACGCTGCGACGTACCAGCGAGGCATGTCCCTCATGCAATGCACCCATTGTGGGTACTAAACCAATCTCCTTACCTTGCTTGCGATCCTCAAAAAGCTGATTCTGAAGATCCACAATTCTGTTGAATACCTTGAGCATTTATTAATACGTATCTTTTACTATGTTTCAATAAGTAATTTCACTTTCGGGGTGCAAAATAACAACATTTTTGCCAAATAAGGAAAAAATATCATAAAAATATGCCTAAATAGGGGCAAAAAAATCTAAAAAATGCACGTTTTGGCTGTTTTGTGAATAATTTTTTGTAACTTTGCATTCTGATAAACAACGCAATATGGCAAAAAAGATTCTTTTCATTAACCAGGAGATTACTCCATATGTTGCCGATAGCGACCTTTCGCTGATGGGCAAAGCTCTTCCGCAGGCTATGCAGGAGTCAGGTCACGAAATCCGTACTTTCATGCCTAAATGGGGTACTATTAATGAACGTCGCGGCATGCTGCACGAGGTCATTCGTCTTTCTGGTATGAATCTGATTATCGATGATACCGACCATCCGCTGATTATTAAAGTGGCCACTATCAACCAGACACGTGTGCAGGTATATTTCATCGACAACGATGACTATTTTGCAAAGCGTCAGATGACGGTTGATGAGCAAGGTACAGATTATGCAGACAATGGTGAACGTGCCATCTTTTTTGCAAGAGGTGTGTTGGAAACTGTCAAGAAGTTGCGCTGGGTACCCGATATCATCCACGTACAGGGATGGATGGGAGCCGTAGTGCCACTCTACATCAAGACAGCCTACCATGAGGAGCCTTCGTTTGCCAATACCAAGGTTGTCACTTCCCTCTTCCCCAAGAGTTTCAAGTCCGACTTAGGTCCAAACTTCAAACAATGCGTAGCATTTAAAGATGCTAAAGCCGATTTGCTGAAGAAGTACGATGACAAATTCACTTTCGAAGAACTTGCTAAGTTGGCTATCGACTACAGCGATGGCGTGATAGCAGCTCAAAAGAATGTGAGCAAAGACCTCATGAAGTATGCCGCTACCAATAACATCCCCACTCTGGCATATCCCGGTGAGGACTTTACCCAAGCATACGAAGAGTTCTACGAGAAGATTTGATAAATTATATTTCTAAGAACAATATCTATAAGATTCAACGCATAATTTCAATGATGAGAAAATTGCTTATGGCAGGGATTGCGATGTTAACGATTGCAATCTCTTCATGTGATGAGGATACAAACACAATGGGCTACTCGCTAACCAGCGATGCCGATCGTTTCAGCTTAATACCAGACACCTTTCAAATAGATTCTACGAAGTCTATCAAGGCCGACTCAGTATTGGCACGTAGTTCCTATAGTTATTTAGGCCGTATTAAGGATCCTGAGACGGGTGCTTACATCACTAGTGACTTTACTACGCAGTTTACTGTTCTCGAAAAAGAGAAAAACTACATCTTTGCTCCGAAGAAGGACATCACGTCGCTCGATACTGATGGAGAACCAGTTGCTACGTCATGCAATCTCATTGTTATCATCAACAGCTATTTGGGTGACTCGTTGACAGCCATGAAGCTGATGGTTGAGGAACTTGACAAACCCATTGAAGAGAACAAGCTTTATTATTCAAACTTCGATCCAGAGGCTAATGATTACATCCGCAACGATGGTTTAAAGCAGGCCAAGATGTATAGTATGGTAGATTTAACCTTATCCGATAGTGCACGCGCAGCACGTCTGAATAAGAACTACTATAGCTATATCAACATTCCACTTAACAAGCAATATAAGGCAAAGGATGGTACTGTCTACAAGAATTATGGTACATACCTCATGCGCACATATTACCAGCATCCTGAGTATTTCAAGAACTCCATCTCGTTTATCAAGAATGTCTGCCCAGGCTTCTATTTCAAGACTGTCGACGGACAGGGTGTCATGGCAGAAGTCCTCAATGTGCAGATGGAAGTCAAGTTCAAATACAAGTCAAATGACAAGGAATATGATGGTAGCAAGATTTTCTATGGTACAGAAGAAGTCATGCAGACCACACATATCGCCAATGAAAAGGGCAAGATTGACAGCTTGGTCAACGTTAAGAACTGTACCTATCTTAAGACACCTGCAGGCATCTTTACCGAGGTGACATTGCCCGTTGAGCAAATCAAGAAGGGGCATATCAATGACTCTATCCTCTCTGCCAAAATCACCTTCCAGCGTATGGCCGACCTGAATAAGAAGACAGACGAGTTGCTAAGCGATGCCACCCAACTACTGATGATTGAGCGCGACTCGCTCTACTCATTCTTTGAGAAGAACAATGTTACCAACAACCGCACGTCGTTCCTCGCCGTTTTTAATGCAACACTGAACACTTATGCATATAATAATATTTCGAGCCTCATCAATCACATGTGGTCAATCCGCAGCAAAGGTTCGAAGAATTGGAACAAGGTGGTGCTTGTTCCCGTGAAGACCAGTACTGTCAGCACATCATCATACACATCTGCAACGGTGACGGGCATCAATAACGAGATGGGCATCACGAGTACACGCTTGGTGGGCGGTATCAAGAGTCCCGATAATCCTACCATCAGCATCATCTATAACCAAAGCAAATAATAATGGCCGACAATTTTCTAGAGCGCCACTACGAGGAATACGAGGCACGAAAGGCAGCTTACCTGCGTAAGAAGAAACACATGACCGTTAAAGTGCCTCGTCTTCCAGAACGACCGGATGACGAAGCACTTTAATAGCTTGTTGGCGATTGGTTGTTAGCTTTATCCCACGATAGTATATTTTGCGAACTTCAGCAGTAGCTGTTTAGTACCAGCATTCTTGAAAGCAACGGTGGCTTTGGCGTTCTCGCCAGAGCCTTCGACTTTTATAACAGTACCAATGCCAAAGCGCTGATGTTCGATGACGTTACCCTCCTTGATACCAATGTTTCCAATGGCCACCGACTGAGGAGCAGGTGCCTCGCGGCGGATAGGCATCAGGCGAGGCTTCGGGTCGGCTACGAACTGCGTAGCGACAGGACGTGGATTCTGGAAACGTGAGGCAGGGCGGGAATTACTTCCAGAATAACGTGAATTACTTACGGAGTATTGAGAATTACTCCTGGAGTATTGAGAATTACTCCTAGAGTATTGAGAATTATTCCTGGAGTATTGAGAATTATTCCCAGAGTATTGCGAGTCGCCCTCAACGCGAAGTAAAGAAGGATCAATATCGCGAATAAAACGTGAAGGCGTGTCGTATTCCATGCGACCATAGCGGAAGCGGTTTTGTGCACAGGTCAGTATACAATGCTTCTCGGCACGGGTAATGGCGACATAGAGCAAGCGCCGTTCCTCTTCCAGTTCACGCATCGAACCAATGCACATGGGCGAAGGAAAGATGTTTTCTTCAAGTCCGACGACAAAGACCGTTGGGAATTCAAGACCTTTGGCGGCATGGACTGTCATAAGTGCCACCTTAGGCTGGTCGGCATCGCCCTCGCTGTCAAGGTCGGTAAGTAGTGCAACCTCCTGCAGGAAGTCTGGCAACAGAATCTCGTTCTCCATACCCTCCTCACGACGACTCTCCACAAAATCCTGCATACCCCCAAGAAATTCCTCTAGATTCTCCTGACGCGACAAATCGTCTGGATTCTGTGACGAGTAGATTTCTTTACTGATGCCACTCTCCATGATAATAGCGTGCCCCAAGATATAAGCATCCTCCTGATCAATGCGCTGACGCCAACCGTCAATGAGTGCACGGAACGCGTCCAGCTTCGTCATTGTGCCCTTTGCCAGCGACAGTCCGAAAACGATGGGTTGCTGGAGGACAGTCCAAAGCGAAACATGATGCAGGTTAGCCATCTCAACAATCTTTGCAACGGTAGTGTCGCCAATACCACGCGTAGGATAGTTGATGATGCGACGCAGTGCCTCCTCGTCGTTCGGATTGGCCACAACGCGGAAGTAGGCAATGACGTCCTTGATTTCCTTACGCTGATAAAAACTCAAGCCCCCATATATTCTATAAGGTATGCCATCTTTGCGCATCTGTTCCTCAAACGAACGACTCTGCGCATTGGTGCGATACAGAATGGCAAAATCGCTATACTCTCCCCCCTCCTGCCGACGGATTCGCTTAATGTCATTGCAGACGATGATGGCCTCCTCCTTGTCGCTGTAGGCTGGCTTCAGGGTCAGACGTTCGCCTTGTTCGTTCTCGCTAAAGATATCCTTGCGGATTTGGCGTTCATTCTTGAGAATCAAGGAGTTTGCAGCCTCAACAATGAGTTGTGTCGAGCGATAGTTCTGCTCTAGCTTGAATAGACGCGTGCCCTGTGAATACTTCTGTTGGAAGTCGAGGATATTATCGATGTTGGCACCACGGAACGAATAGATGCTCTGTGCATCATCGCCTACTACGCAGACACGACCGTGCTCTTGAGTCAGTTGCAATACAATTTCCTGCTGTGCATAGTTCGTGTCTTGGTACTCGTCCACCAGCACATATCGGAACCTTTCGACATATTTCTGTCGGATGTCTTCATGCTGATGGAACAACAAATAGGTCTGCACCAACAAGTCGTCAAAGTCCATCGCATTGGCCTGTCGGCATCGCTCCACATACCTATTATAAATATTAGATACCTGCGGGCGTTTTTTCTGCACATCGTCTGCTGCCCACGAACTAGTCTCATAGGCACGAGGCATCAGCAAATGGTTCTTGGACATCGAAATGCGGTCAGCCACTGAGGCGGGTTTATACACTTTGTCGTCAAGCTGCATCTCCTTGATGATGTTCTTGACTAACGAGCGCGAGTCGGCTTGGTCGTATATGGTGAAGTTACTATTGAAGCCTATTTTGTCTGCTTCAGCCCTTAATATGCGAGCAAAGACACTATGGAAAGTTCCCATCTGCAAGCGTTGTGCTCGCTCCTGACCAACGAGCCGACCTATACGTTCCTTCATCTCGCGTGCTGCCTTGTTGGTAAAAGTCAGCGCCAGAATATTCCACGGCTGATAGCCTTGCTCCAAGAGATAAGCTATCTTATAGGTCAGCACGCGCGTCTTGCCAGAACCAGCACCAGCTATCACCAGCTGAGGCCCGTCACAATATTCCACAGCAGCGCGCTGACCATCGTTCAATTGATTGAGTATATCGTTGTTCATTCAATGATTCGTCCTATATGTCGGGAGAATGCTGGCGAGATGCTATCGATGGTAAAGTCGTAGTAGAAGTTAGCATTGTCGATTTCCCTAAAATGCTTCTCGCCTTCAATCGAGTCCTTTGGCGTCTCCCAAATGATGTTTTTCATGCTTTCAGAGGCCTTTACAGAGTCTGTGCGCAACAGGCAGTTCTCAAACATGAATTTGTAAGCCAGCGTCGTATCATTCTGATCTCCAAAGACGACATCAGGCTCATAGCCAGTCACCAACGTATTGCTACAGTTGAGCAGAATGCCACGTCGTCCAGTGTCGAAGCGAAGTGCTGCACGACGCTGTGCTGAGTAAGGATAGAACTGCGCTATTGTCGAATGATTGACAGAAACGATACCACCATCAGCCAAAAGGCAGTCATCCAGACAGTTAGTAATCTGGCAATAGTCTATCGTGATGTCCGAATTGCGTCCTTCTACGCCAAAGCCATTGTTGTTATGAACCACGCAGTTTGTCATCACCAGCTCCGTCGAATCACAGAGGATGGCGTCCTCAGCATTGCGGATTTCACAGTTAGTCATCTGGTTACCCAGCGATGGCTTCAGCAGTCGGATGCCTCGCCACTGTCCGCTTATGCGGTCGTATGGCAAGTAATCGAACATGTGGTCCAGACGATCGCCACGCAGCAAGCAGTCCTTTGCCAACAGTCGTCCACGAACCGTAAGATGTGCGCCATCGTGAAAGTAGAGCTCCGTGCTGCGTAGTGTCAGCGTGGCACCTGCAGCCACAGTAATGCTATCGTATACTATGATAGGACGCGACGACTCGATAGTGGTGTCTGCATTAATGCGGAGGGAAGAAATCTTCTCAGCGTCCCAACTCCACGTTCTGAGATTCATCTTCTGCACCACGCCACTCTCAAGAGTAAACAACAAGTTGTCCTCGACTAATTGCGGCCCATCCATTCCGTTCTCATGAGTGGTCACCTCGACAAACACCAACAGGCTGTCGCCCTTACGAACCTCGAAATCATGGCCAACGGGGTCCAAATATGTGCCGTCCACATTGACGCGGAATCCAGACTGTCCACCGCGCTCCAAGCGGGCTGTCGCAATACGGATGCCGTCGCCTGAATGATTGTGCACCCAGAAGCCGTACGTCGCTGAAGGCACGGTCGAGAACAACGTGTCTATCTTCACCGTATCTACAGAGAAGCTAAGCACGTTGCTGCGATTCGTCGAGAACGTATCGTCGTCCTTACAAGCCGTCAACAGTACCGCACAGATACATATAAAAAAGAATAGCCGTCTTATCATACTAAAGATAAAACGGCTTTTCTTCTGTTTTATTGCCTTACTTGCCAAAATAACGCTTCAAGAGTCCTGCGAAGCCAGCACCATGACGAGCCTCGTCCTTAGCCATTTCGTGAACAGTGTCGTGAATGGCATCGAAACCAGCAGCCTTAGCATTCTTTGCGATACGGAACTTATCCTCGCAAGCTCCTGCCTCTGCAGCAGCACGCTTCTCCAGATTGGTCTTGGTGTCCCACACGCACTCTCCCAGCAGCTCAGCGAACTTAGATGCGTGTTCTGCCTCCTCGAAAGCATAGCGCTTGAAAGCCTCAGCAATCTCGGGATAGCCCTCACGATCAGCCTGACGAGACATTGCCAGATACATGCCAACCTCGCCACACTCACCATTGAAGTGGTTGCGCAGGTCGTCAATCATCTCCTCGCTGACACCCTCGGGCTTACCGTCGCCAATACGATGAACGGTAGCATAGGTCGTTTCACCCTCGTCCTTCAACTCAGAGAACTTTGAGGCAGGAGCCTTACAGATGGGGCACTTCTCAGGAGCAGCATCGCCTTCGTAGATATATCCACAAACGGCGCAAATGAACTTTTTCTTCATAGTCGTTTTGTATTTGTTTAGTTAATAATAAAGAGATTTCAGTTATCTTCGTCGACAAAGATACGCATTCTTTTCCAATCCACCAAACTTTTCTGAAGAATATTTCTTACTTCTAAACTTTTTCCACTTCCGCATGCCTTGCATAAAATAAAAAAGAAGCGAATCATGCGATTCACTTCTTCTTTTTTGTATTCTTTTTACTGCTTTTGGGGAGTTTTGAATCCGTTTCCTGCTTTGTTTCCGTACTCACGCGATACTTGGAAAGCAATGGGATTTCCTCGCACAGCGCATCAGCCAGCAGACCTGCAACAACGGTGGCACCATGAATATTATAGTGCGTATTGTCCTGCTTGCCCTGCGGTTCAGTTGGTTCTTCGCCTGGACGATACCACATGTGCAGCTTCTTCGAGGCCTCCGTACCCAAGCCTTGCTCAAGGTCGTGGGTAATCTTATTAGCATCCACAAAATAGCAGTTCATGCGCTGGGCAACGTCACGAGGTGCCACACGATAGAGTCCGTGGGTGTCGATGAGCGAGTCACCCTCCACCATCTTCACACCATCCTTGAAGGTCTGCGTACGCAGCTTCTCGTCGTCATCGTTCTCAGGTGCAGTCACGAAGAAATTGCGACGCACCACACAGTTCATCAGCACGGGAATGCCGCCCCGTTCGCGCGTCTCACGCACAAACTTCGCCAGATTGTAGTCGAACGTCGAACCTGGATCTGTATGGCGATCGGCCTTGGGCTTCTCATCGTTGTGTCCAAACTGGATGATGACGTAATCGCCTGGCTTAATCAGGCTCACCACCCTATCCCAGCGGCCCTCGTTGATAAACGACTTCGACGAACGTCCGTTGACAGCATGATTGTTAACACGAATCATCGTCGAGTCGAAATACATCTGCAACATCTGGGCCCAGCCACGCTCCGTCTTACCCTTCGACAGATCCTTGTTGGCTGCCGTCGAATCGCCAATCACGAAGATGGTGGTCTTCTTAACTGGTGTGGCAGCTGTCAATATGAGCAACGTCACCGCTGCTATCAATAGTTTCTTCATAGTTTGTTTTGTTTGTTTTTTATTTCGTTATTACGTTATACCGTTATCACGACAGTTTTGCAATGAGCTCCTCTGGCGACAGCATCTGCTGGTCGCCCGTCTCCATATTCTTCAGCGTAATCTTGCTCGCCTGCATCTCGTTCTCGCCAGCAAGGGCCACAAACGGAATCTGTTTAGCGTTAGCATACGACATCTGCTTCTTCATCTTGGCACTGTCAGGATAGATCTCGGCTCGGATACCTTGCGCGCGTACCTTATTTATAATTGGCAGGCAATAGGCCGTCTCCTTCTCGCCAAAATTGATGAACAGCACCTGTGTGGTCTGGAGCGAATCCTTGGGATAGAGGTCGAGAGCATTCAGCACGTCGTAGATGCGGTCGACACCAAACGAAATGCCCACACCAGAGAGACCAGGCATGCCAAAGATACCCGTGAGGTTGTCGTAACGACCACCGCCAGAGATAGAGCCCATAGGCGTGTCGAGAGCCTTTACCTCGAAAATGGCACCCGTATAGTAGCTCAGGCCACGAGCCAAGGTGAGATCGAGCTGAATCTCATTCTTCAGAGAGGTCAAGAAACTGAGGATGTAGCGAGATTCCTCAACACCTTTCAGGCCTGTCTCGCTGTCTTTCAAGACTTCAGCGATGGTGTTCAGTTTCTCCTCGTTAGTGCCTTCGAGCATGATGATAGGCTGAAGTTTCTGAATCTGCTCCTCGCTAAGCCCGTCCTCGCGCAGTTCTTGATTGACGTTGTCAATGCCAATCTTATCGAGTTTGTCGATAGCTACGGTGATGTCCACAATCTTATCGGCAGCACCAATGACTTCAGCAATACCCGTGAGGATTTTGCGGTTGTTGATCTTGATCTGCACACGGACGCCAAAACGCGTAAACACAGTGTCCACAATCTGCATCAACTCTACCTCGTTGAGCAGCGAATCAGAGCCAACGACGTCGCCATCGAACTGATAGAACTCACGATAGCGGCCCTTCTGCGGACGATCGGCACGCCACACGGGCTGTACCTGATAGCGTTTGAAGGGTAACTGCAACTCCTCGCGGTGCATCACCACGTAGCGGGCAAAAGGTACGGTGAGGTCGTAGCGCAGACCTTTTTCGCAGATTTTCGAAGCCAGACGAAGCGTGTTGCGCTCGGTCAGTTCCTGGTCGTCAATCTTATTGAGGTAGTCGCCAGAGTTCAGAATCTTGAAAAGCAATTTGTCACCCTCCTCGCCATACTTGCCCATCAGCGTTGCCAGCGTCTCCTGAGCGGGTGTCTCAATCTGCTGGAAGCCATAGAGCTCGTAAACGGAGCGGATGGTGTTAAAGATATAGTTGCGCTTGGCCATCTCAACAGGGCCAAAGTCGCGCGTTCCTTTAGGAATACTTGGCTTGTTCATTTTATATCTTTTTTGCAGCGGACAACAGCGGACTTTTACGGATTTTTTCCGTGTTAGTCCGCTGGCGTCCGCTGCTATAAATTACTTACGCACAATTGTTTGAGCACGGTCAGGACCGATGCTGATAATCTTAATTGGGGTTTCGAGTTCTTTTTCGAGGAATGCGATGTAATCCTTGAAGGCCTTAGGGAACTGGTCTTCGCTAGTAAACTTCGTCATATCCGTCTGCCAACCAGGCAGTTCCTCGTAGATGGGTTCGATACCCTTCTCGATGTCGTATGGGAAGTCGCGCGTCTCGACACCGTTTACCTTATAAGCTGTACAAGCCTTGATGGTGGGGAAGTCATCGAGTACGTCGCTCTTCATCATGATGAGCTGCGTGACGCCATTCACCATAATCGAGTAACGCAGAGCCACGAGGTCAATCCAACCACAACGACGCTCACGACCCGTGACAGCACCATACTCGTGACCCAAGTCACGAATCTTCTTACCTGTCTCGTCAAAGAGCTCTGTGGGGAATGGGCCTGCACCAACACGTGTGCAGTAAGCCTTCATGATGCCAAACACCTCGCCAATCTTGTTGGGACCAATGCCCAGACCCGTGCAGGCACCAGCACAGATAGTGTTCGAAGAAGTCACGAAAGGATAGCTACCGAAGTCAACATCCAACATCGTACCCTGAGCGCCCTCGCAGAGGATGCTCTTGCCTGAGCGCAGCACGTTGTTGATTTCGTGCTCGCTGTCGACAATGGGGAACTGGCGCAGATATTCCACACCCTCGAGCCACTTCTTCTCTACTTCGTCAATGTTGTACTCGAAGTTCAGCGATTTCAGAATAGCCTCATGACGGGCCTTGGCAGCAGCATACTTCTCCTCGAAACCATCGAGGATATCGCCCACGCGAAGACCATTGCGCGATACCTTGTCAGTATATGTCGGACCAATGCCCTTACCCGTCGTACCAACCTTGTTCTTACCTTTCTGAGCCTCGTAGGCTGCATCGAGCACGCGATGGGTTGGCATGATGAGGTGAGCCTTCTTAGAGATATGCAGACGCTCCTTCAGTGCATGACCACTGGCCTCCAGCGCCTTAGCCTCGTCCATAAACAGATCGGGAGCCAACACTACACCATTACCGATGATGTTGACCTTTCCCCCTTGGAAGATACCAGAGGGAATAGAGCGCAACACATACTTCTGGCCCTCGAACTCAAGCGTATGACCAGCGTTCGGACCACCCTGGAAACGGGCTATCACATCATACTGCGGGGTCAGCACGTCGACCACCTTACCTTTTCCTTCGTCGCCCCACTGCAAACCGAGCAGGACATCAACTTTACCTTGATTCATTGTTACCTTTTATTTTTTGTAATTCTAGTTTTCTCTGCTGTTTAGTCAACTTTGCCTGACAAGTGCTGCACACGCCATAGACATACAGGCTGAAGCCATCCTTACGGAAACGTTTGGAACGCACGCCTTTGATGGCACGCGTCACAGCAACCGACCTAAACTCAGTCACCTTGCCACAGATGGTACATACCTGATGACAGTGGCTATTATTTGCATAACAGGCCTCATAGCGCGTCGTGCCCTGAAAGCGGTGGCGAATGACCAGACGCATCTCCATAAAGAGCTTCAACGTATTATACAATGTGGCCCGACTGACAGGAAATCGCAGTTCCTCGTTCAGTTTCTCGCCCAACTCCTCGAGCGTAAAATGCCCACTCATGCCGTAGACAGCATCCAAGATGGCATAGCGCTCAGGCGTCTTGCGATGATTGTTCAATTCCAAGTAGCTGGTCAGTATGTTTCTGACCGTAGCCTTATCGCTTTCTCTCATTTTATGTGGTTAAATTGGTTAAAAACCGCACAAAATTACTACTTTTTCTTCAGAATAAGGCAAGAATTATTTAAAAAATATCTAAATTGATGGATTTCGTGGCACTTTTTGCCATTCGCTCGTATACAAGACCCAATTCTGCAAAGTGCTGCATGCTTTGCATGGCCGCTTTGCGCACTGACATATAGGGTCCCTGAAGTGCAGAGAGTGCCTGATCGATAAACTCGTTGATACCTCGCTCGTTAGGTTCCTGACCGTTCATAAAGAGTCGTGACAGCACATGGAAGCCACAAAGCTGATAGTACTCCTGATCGCTGGCAATCCACTGGTAGGCCTTCTCAGGTGCATAAGGCAGATGCTGCCAAAGATTGAAAGCAGCCTGTTCTGCAATCTCCTGTGAGGGTATCTGTTCCATCCAGATGTCACATACTTCAGGCAACATCTTCTCAGGCGGCATCAGCATGGTAGCCAGGATTTTACACTCACGGACATTCTCTTTCCAAAGAGCAATGGCAAGGTCGTATTGGCTGTCAGCTATTGGCTCTTGGCTACTAGTTTTTAGCTCCTCAGCCTTAGCCTTCAGACGAGGCAAGGTAGACCCCCAATTAAGATGATAATTCAAGCCTTTGTCGCGCATCGACTGAGCTACAGAGCCATCCATCATCAGACGAAACGACTGCTTGATTTCCTTGACCTTAGAGGGTACCGTATTCTTGTCCATAACGTAACATTTGGTGAACATAACTTTCAGAATAGCTCACTGTAATATCACAGATGTCGCCATTATCGTCGAGAACGGGAATGAGCTGCGGATTGATAAAGCCTTTATAAGGGGCTAAGTTGAGCTGTTTATAACGATCGAGCACCTCCTGATGCAATTCCGCATCGACCTTAATAGCATAGCGCTCCACCATCTGACGGGCAGCCTCATAATCACCCTCACTCTTAATACGCTGAATCTCAGCCAACAAGCGTGCAAAGAGTCCACGTAGGGCCTCGTAGTCGCTGATACGTACAAAAGTCTTGCCATCGCGCTTCTCCATCGTAATGACGTCCCCACCCTGCTCATAACACCAATGGGCTATCAGAGCACGATTGCGCATGTGGGCCTCTTCAATCTGACGACCAGGCTCAATACGAATGAGTTGCGTCATCAGACCATTCATGATGTAGCTGTAATACTGCGACTTATACGCTTCGGCATCAGGCACGAGTCCAAGGTCAATCAGCTTTTGGTCTGCAATATAATAGAGCCCGAAGAGGTCGGCACGCGCCTCCTCAATCGTATTGCCATAAGCTTTCAGTGCATCAGGGTCTGTACCAGGCAACAGTTGCCCGCTACCATGTCCCAGGCATTCATGCAGGTCGGTATGCAGATCGTCACAGATATCGCCATACTTCTCTATCAGCGCGAGCGTAGCCTCGTCGATGACAAACTCTTCTTTGAAGCCACTACCATGAGCTGCCTTATTGTAAGCATCAGTAATATTCGAAATAGTGATGCTCTTAGAACCATGCTCAGCACGAATCCAGTCAGCATTGGGCAGGTTGATGCCGATAGCCGTAGAAGGATATTCGTCGCCACCCAGCATGGCTGCACAAATGGCATTGGCGGTGACACCCTTTACATGGGGTTTACGGAAACGAGGGTCGACGGGCGAATGGTCTTCGAACCACTGAGCATTCTGGCTGATGGTCTGGGTACGCTTGGTAGCCTCCAGATCCTTATACTCCACAATACCCTCCCACGAACCTTTCAGTCCTAACGGGTCGCCATAGACCTCTATAAAGCCATTGACGAAATCTATCCTGCCATCATGCTCGCCAACCCACTCTATGCAGTAGTCGTTGAACACACGTAAGTCGCCCGTCTTATAATAATTAATAAGGTGCCCTATCACGCGAGCCTGCTTCTCGTTCTCAGCCACAGTCTTGGCCTTCTCCAACCAATAGACGATATGGCGGATGGTATTGGCATAACGCCCATCAGCCGACCATACCACCTCGTGGATACCAGCATCGTCCTTGACCAATGTAGAATTGAGTCCATAGGATACAGGCTGCCTATCATCAACTGCATCGTGCTTTAGTTGCTGATAGTAGGCTTCTGCTTCCTGTTGCGTCACACCATCATAGAAATTGCAGGCAGAAGTTGCCACCAAGTCCTCGCCATCAGCCTTATTGACACGTTTGGGCAATACATCCTTGTCGAAGATGACAGGGAAAAGCTCATCCATCATTTGCTCGACAGATTCATGGTTTTTCAATGGCAGCTTGCTTGCATCCACCTGACAGACAGCTCGTCTTAACCAGTCTTGGCTGAATCCTGGCTCAAACTTATCACAAGCATAATGGTGATAGATGCCGTTTGAGAACCATAGACGCTTCAAGTAGATTTCCATCGCTAGGAAATCGTTGCTTTCATGGTCGATGGTCAAGTCTGTATAGACAGCCTCCAGCATCTTGCGGATACGAAGATTATACTTTCCAAACTGGTCGAAAGTAATGTCGCGCCCATAGAGCGTAGCTTTCGACAGATAATAAATTAGCTGTTTCTGACATAAAGACAATTGCTCAAATCCCGTCAATCGGTATCTGAGCAATTGTAAATCAGCAAAACGTTCGTCTTGATACTTCATCATTCAGTACCTTTTTTTGCTGCTTTCTTTTTCAGCTTAGCCCTCTCTGTGACAAAATTCGAATGCTGAATACGATAGTCGCGTGGAGTCATCTTCATCAACTTGTAGAACGAAGCATAAAACGACTGGCGATTAGAGAATCCCACCATATCGCTCACTTCCTCAATACGTAGATCCTGATAACGACGATCCACCAAAATAGCCATCGCTTCCTCAATACGGAATTTGTTGACGAACGAAGTGTAGTTCATGTGAAACCTTACATTCACCACAGCAGAAATGTAACGGGTGTTAGTTCCCAAGTCGTCGGCAAGTTTTTTGGCTGAATAATCTTTGTCCTTATACTTTTTCTGCATGACGATGATTTCAAGGATACGGTCCTTCATCTCGTCCATCAACTTAGGGCTCACAAGGGACCGATATACGGCCTCTTTTTCCTTTTTTTCTGTAATGTTGTACTTTGCCATAACCCTAATTTGTTTTTACGATGCAAATATAGTAATTTTTTTCGACACTGATATACTTTTGTATTTAAAAAAAAGTTAATTCATCATTTTCGACTACAAAAAACGTGTTGAGAGTGTTTCAATTTGTATCAAAATGCTTTTCTAGAGTCTCATTAATGAATAATAACATAAAAAAATTAGGCAGATTGGAATTTTTTGATTATATTTGCAGAAGTTTTCATAAAAAGACATGTTTATAACAACTTAAATAACTATTTTTTGATTTATGAACGACAACAAAGTAATGAACATGGCAGCGGACAACATCCGTATCCTCGCTGCTTCGATGGTTGAAAAGGCAAAGTCGGGTCACCCCGGCGGTGCTATGGGTGGTGCAGATTTCATCAACACCCTGTACAGTGAGTTCTTGGTTTACGATCCTGAGAATCCCGCATGGGAAGGAAGAGACCGTTTCTTCCTCGATCCAGGTCACATGGCTCCAATGTTGTACAGCCAGCTCGCCCTTATTGGCAAATATACTCTCGAGGATCTGAAGAATCTGCGTCAGTGGGGTTCTGTGACTCCTGGTCACCCCGAGCGCGAGATTGAGCGTGGCATTGAGAACACCTCTGGTCCTCTGGGTCAGGGTCACACCTTCGCTGTAGGTGCTGCTATCGCTGCTAAGTTCCTGAAGGCTCGTCTGGGCAATGTCATGAACCAGACCATCTATGCATACATCTCTGACGGTGGTGTGCAGGAGGAGATTTCTCAGGGTGCTGGTCGTATCGCTGGTAACCTGGGGCTGGACAACCTCATCATGTTCTACGATGCTAACGATATCCAGCTGTCTACCAAGACTGAGGTGGTTACCTGCGAGGATACTGCCAAGAAGTACGAGGCTTGGGGCTGGTATGTTCAGAAGATTGACGGTAACGACGTAGATCAGATCCGTGAGGCTATCAAGAAGGCTCAGGCTGAGAAGGAGCGTCCAAGTCTGATTATTGGCCACTGTATCATGGGTAAGGGTGCCCGTAAGGCTGACAACAGCTCTTACGAGAGCAACTGCGCTACTCACGGTGCTCCTCTCGGAGGCGATGCTTACATCAACACCATGAAGAACCTGGGTGCCGATCCTGAGAATCCATTCCAGATTTTCCCAGAAGTGCAGGAGCTTTATGCAAAGCGTCGTGAGGAACTGAAGAAGATTGTGGCTCAGCGCTACGCTGAGAAGGCTGAGTGGGCCAAGGGTCATCCCGAGCAGGCTAAGCAGCTCGAGGAGTGGTTCAGTGGCAAGGCTCCTGTTATCGACTGGAGCAAGGTTGAGCAGAAGGCTGGTAGCGCTACTCGTAGTGCAAGTGCTGCTGTTCTGGGTCAGCTGGCTGAGCAGGTGCCCAACATGATTTGTGCTTCTGCTGACCTGAGCAATTCAGATAACACCAATGGCTTCCTGAAGAAGACCAAGGACATCGTTCGTGGTGACTTCAGCGGTGCTTTCTTCGAGGCTGGTGTGGCTGAGCTGACTATGGCTTGCTGCTGTATCGGTATGGCTCTGCACGGTGGTGTCATCCCCGCTTGCGGTACCTTCTTCGTATTCTCTGACTACATGAAGCCCGCCGTACGTATGGCTGCTCTGATGGAGCTGCCTGTGAAGTTCATCTGGACGCACGATGCATTCCGCGTTGGTGAGGATGGTCCTACGCATGAGCCTGTTGAGCAGGAGGCACAGATCCGTCTGATGGAGAAGCTGAAGAACCACCACGGCAAGAACTCTGTATTGGTAGTTCGTCCTGCTGATGCTGAAGAGACCACCGTTTGCTGGCGCATGGCTATGGAGAACGTTGATACGCCTACAGCTCTCATTTTCTCTCGTCAGAACATCGAGATGCTACCCGAGGGCAACGACTACAACCAGGCTACCAAGGGTGCTTACGTTGTAGCTGGCTCAGACGAGAACTACGACGTCATCCTGTTGGCTTCAGGTTCTGAGGTTTCTACTCTGGAGGCTGGCGCTAAGCTGCTGGCTGCAGACGGCATCAAGACCCGCGTGGTCAGCGTTCCTTCTGAGGGTCTCTTCCGCTCACAGAGCAAGGAGTATCAGCAGAGCGTGCTGCCCGCAGGCAAGAAGAAGTTCGGTCTGACCGCTGGTCTGCCTGTAAACCTCGAGGGTCTGGTAGGTGCAGACGGCACCGTATGGGGTCTCGAAAGCTTCGGTTTCTCTGCTCCTTACAAGGTGCTCGACGAGAAACTAGGCTTCACTGGCCAGAACGTTTACGAGCAGGTCAAGAAACTCTTAGCTTAATTGATAATTGACAATTGATAATTAATTATCTATGGAAGTAAAGACTGTAGGTGTAGCCTGCGATCATGCAGGCTACCCACTTAAGAAGTTCGTGCTCCAGTACTTGGAAGAGAAGGGCTACCCCTATAAGGACTACGGTACTTGGAGTGACGCCTCTGTCGATTATCCCGACTTTGGTCATGCTCTTGCTGAGGGCATCGAGAGTGGTGAGGTCTATCCTGGTATCGCCATCTGCGGTTCTGGCGAAGGCATCAGCATTACGCTGAACAAGCACCAGCAGGTGCGCGCAGGTCTGTGCTGGATTCCTGAGATTGCCCATCTCATCCGTCAGCACAACGATGCCAACGTACTCGTCATGCCTGGTCGTTTCATCGACAACAACATGGCTCGCAAGATTATGGACGAGTTCTTTACCGCTACCTTCGAAGGCGGACGCCATCAGAAGCGCGTGGATAAGATTCCCGTTAAGTAAAAAGAAAGCGGGGAGTGCTGCACTGGCACTTCCCGCTTCTATTTATACCTATTTATATATTATATATAAGGCATAATATGCTATCACTAATTCTCTTTTTGGTCAGCATCAGTATTCTCACTAGCATCAGCATTGGACTCCGCGCCAGTGTGAGTGTTGGCATGAATGCCGACCTCCCCCGTCGAACCTTCCTCGGACGCATTGACACCCTTGCGCAACAAGTTCACTTGCGTCACGTTAACATAATAACCATTAACAAACAGACCCACTTTCTTAAGCTGTTTCACATCTTTCGCAGTCAGTACAATTCGATACGTCGTAGCTGTCTGGCCTACCTGTGCACAGCCCCAGTCGTTCTGCTCGTTATAATTGCCCTCAAGCGTATTGGTCGTCGTATTGTAAACCGTCTTAATCTGCCAATAGGTACGTTTGGGATCACTACAGTCTGTCGTAAAGACAAACTCAAGCTTATCACCCTCTATTGCTGTCGAAAACTGTTCGGGCTTGATGACGAAACCACCCTCCCAATTGCCAAACACACACTCTCCTTCCCATATGGGCTTAGAATCCCAGGAAGTTGTTGCAGGAGAGAGCATTACGCGTTTGATGGTCAGTGTTGTGGGCTTAGCAGTCTGCAACACCACCTGATCTATTTGTCTCACGTCAACCCCGTCAAAATAGCATGGAAGCCTCATAATACCTTTTCTTCCCCATGCGCGCAAGGTACCAGCAAGCAAGATTTGCGTTTCTACCTTGGTGGAGTCCTCAAACTCGAAGGTTACTGACTCATAACGACTCCAGTCGACTGGCAAATTGTGCTCCTTCACCAAGCCAACCAAGCCACCCCATTGGACAGAATGGTAAGTAATGCTTCCATCAGAATGGTTATCCATCTTCTCGTGGATGTTCCAGGTAGCCTTAAACTTCGACGTGATGTTAAACTCGTCATCCTCGCTAGCCCAGGGAAGCGTACAGGACGAAGGCAAAAAGACAATCACCAGAGCAAACATCAAAGTACTTGACCAAACATATAGCTTCTTCATCGTTTTTAGTTTAAAAACACTTTTTATGCAGATTTTCTGCAAAGATAAGAAGATTTTTTGATTATTCCATCAAAAAAAGCACTATTTTTTAGCTGGTACAAAGGTTTCATACGTTTGGTCATCGTAATAAACACGGATTTCCGTGACTTTTCTGGGCTGTTTCTCTATTATTTTAATTTCTTCATGAGGAATTTGAGCGTGTGTAGTTTTTACACCCTGCTGAAAGCCGACTGTCGGACCAACATTTTGATGCATCATCGTATTAACAGGAAGAGGGGAATCAAAATTTAAGGTCGGTTCTTGATTTGGCATCTGACCACCCAAAACTGACTCATCAGAGTCTTGAGGGTGGGAGGTATACATGTCGCCCGTACCATAGAGCAACCACTCGATACTGATGTCAGGAATTTTCGTTTTGATAGCATCTATCACTTGAAGGGTAGGACGGGTACGTCCATTGAAAATACTACTAAGGGTAGCAGGTGACTGCTGGAGGAAATCTGCGAACACTTGTTGGGTCATGTGTTGATCCTCCATAATCATGCGAATTCTGTCTTTTGTTTCCATTTAACTCAAAATTAGGGCAAAAATGCCATTTTACGTTCAGTTTACAAAGGTAAAACAAAAAAATGAGATATGCAAGAAATCTAAAGATAATTTTGTTTTCTTAAGTTTTAATTTTTAATTTCAAATTCTAAACTCCAAATCGTCGAACGTCAATCTTTAGCATTTACAATAATAAATCTAAATTTATAAGGCTAAACCCACCTAAAGCCTTTGTAAATGAAATATTCGTAAGTAACTGGCTATAAATATTGTATTTATAGCAATCTATATATATAACTCTAATTATTTGACTTATTTGCATTGCAACTCCCTTGTTGTTTGCACGTATAATTGAATAAATGTATATAACTATTTGATTATGTGATATTTATAATACATTTAATATTCTGCATAATCATTATTTTAGGATTCAAAAGTGTAGTATTTAGATTTACATATTTATACCATAGTTTAGGTATTTAAGTTTGTAAATATGTAAATTTAGGATTGCATTATATAAAAAATATAAATTGTGTCGCAGATTCATTATTGTATATCAACAAAATAAAATGCTAAAATTTATTAAACCTAAATTTTGACTCGCTTAGAATGCGAAAATACAGAATTCTGAGCGATTTTCCAACCATTCTACGAAAAGAAGAAAATAAGCGAAATATGAGGGCTTATTTTCGATACGAATCCCTTTGTAGATGGGCATTTGAAGGCAAAATTCTTTGTCTGGCAAAAAATGTATTCTAGAAAAAAATGCCCCTTTTCGGGGGGCAATTATCAATGAAATATAAAGAAAATTAACTCTTTCATCAGCTCTCCAGGACCCGTATTTGGGTTGTCCAACCCCTTACTTTTGGCATCCATTTCTCTAATTTTACCAATTATTTGGAGAACTTTTGATCCTGTGTAATTTCGCATACCAGTGAGGTAATCTCGAGCTCCCCAGGGACTCTTCATATCCAACCATTGAGCCAAAGCTTCCTGACTGTTCTTTTGAGGACAATAATAGGCAATCATCAGATTTTGGAAATAATTAAAAAGTAGCGGGAGAAAAGCATAAATGCTACCTGCCTTCGGATTTTCATCAAAATACTTGATGATCAGGTTGGCCTTATACACATTTCTATTTACAATAGCGTCACGAAGCTCGAAACCATTAAAGTCCTTGCTCACGCCAATTTGGTCCTCCACCACCTGTGGCGTCACTCTCCTATCCCCTTCTGGCAGCGACAAAAGCACCTTATCCAGTTCACTTGTCAGTCTACTCAGATCAGAACCTATCGAATCGGCTATCAATTGCGTGGATTTGGGGTCTATTGAGGCCCCTTTAGCACTCAGATAACGCTCAATAAAGGAAGGCAAATCACGCTCTTTCATCTTCGCGCTCTCAAACAGCACGCCAGCCTGCTGGATAGACTTCACATATTCGCGTTTTCTACCGTCTATTTTCCCGTTTTTATGGCACATCACGAGAATAGTCGACGCCATAGGTTGCTTCAAGTACTTCTCTATCGGCTCCGTATTTTTGATATTCTGAGCTTCTTTGACGATAATTACCTGATATTCAGACATCATCGGATAGCGTTTAGCGGCGTCTGCCACCTGCGAAGCCGTCACATCCGAGCCAAACAGCACGGTTTGATTGAAGTCACGTTCCTCAGGCTGCAGCACGTTCTCGGCTATCCAATCGCTGATTTTGTCGATATAATACGACTCCTCGCCCATCAGATAGTAGATAGGCTTAAAATGGCGAGCTTTCAACTCGCTCATCACGTTATCGTATGTTACTGCTGCTTGAGCCATATCGTTTGCAAAGGTACGAAAAATCGGGCGAAAATACCAAAAGATTCGATTTATTTTCGTATTTTTGCAACAGATTTCAGACAAAACCAAGTTCTTATCAATATGAAAGCAATTATTACATATATATTATTAGCGATATTTGCAGCAGTAAGCGTCCATGCACAGAGCGACAAGTCGGGCTATCCCATCACACCAGTTCCTTTTACTGCGGTGAAGGTAACCCCCAACACGTTTTGGGGACAGCGTCTGCAGGCGAGTCGCGATGTGACCATTCCGTTGGCATTCAGCAAATGCGAATCAGAGCATCGCTACGAGAACTTTAAACAGGCTGCTCAGCACATCAAAGATTTCAACAAAACATTTAAGGTAACCATGGGCTTTTCGTTCGACGACACTGACCCATACAAGACCTTAGAAGGGGCTGCTTACCTGATGCAGACACACCCTAACGCCAAAATCAATGGCGAACCTATCGATCAATATTGCGACAAAGTGATTGCCATCATTGCATCAGCTCAAGAACCTGATGGATACCTGTATACCGCTCGTACACAGAATCCTGAGCACCCACACGGATGGGCTGGCAAGAAGCGTTGGGAGTTGGTAGAGGACCTCTCGCACGAGTTCTACAACCTTGGTCACCTCTGCGAGGCTGCTGTGGCACATTACAATGCGACAGGCAAGAAGACGTTGCTGAATATTGCCATGAAATATGCTGACTGCGTATGCCGAGAAGTAGGTAATAAAACAGGACAAGCAAAGGTCGTTCCAGGTCACCAAATTGCTGAGATGGGATTGGCTAAACTTTATACTGCCACAGGCGACAAGAAATACCTGGAGCAGGCCAAGTATTTCCTTGACCAGCGTGGTCAACGTGACCCATCTTGGACACGTCGACGTGGTGGCATGTACGATGCCGATGGCTATCTGCACAAGATTAACGAGTATGCCCAGAGCCACAAGCCTGTATTGCAGCAGGACGAAGCCGTAGGTCATGCCGTTCGTGCTGGCTACATGTATGCAGGTATGGCTGATGTGGCTGCGCTGACAGGCGATAAGGGCTATATTGATGCCATAGACCGCATCTGGGAGAATATTGTTGGCAAGAAGTACTACCTGACAGGTGGCGTTGGCGCAACATCGTCTGGCGAGGCTTTTGGCGGCAATTACGACCTGCCTAATATGAGCGCCTATTGCGAGACATGTGCCGCTATTGCACAGGTGTACCTCAACTACCGTCTCTTCCTCCTTCATGGCGACAGCAAGTACTACGATGCGCTCGAACGCACGTTATATAATGGTGTGCTCTCAGGCATCTCCATCGACGGAGGTAAGTTCTTCTACCCCAACCCACTCCAATCAATGGGTCAGCACCAGCGCCAGGCATGGTTCGGATGCGCCTGCTGTCCGTCGAATGCCGCACGTTTCATCCCTTCGTTCCCACAGTATATCTATGCTGTGAAGGACGATGCATTCTACGTGAATCTCTTTGCCAGCAACGAAACCACGGTAAAGATTGGCGGCAAAACGGTCACCATGCAGCAGACAACCAACTATCCTTGGGATGGCGATATTCAGATGACCATGAAGAAAGCAAACAGCCCGTTTGCCCTGAAAATCCGCATCCCAGGATGGGTACGCGGTCAGGTGGTTCCTAGCGACCTCTACAACTATGCTGATGGCAAAAAGCTCTCCTATCAGGTCAAGGTAAATGGTCAGACAGTTGAGAGCGAATTGCAGGACGGATACTTCACTATTCATCGCAAATGGAAAGCTGGCGACAAGGTCGAAATACACTTCGATATGGAGCCACGTCTGGTTCGTGCCAATGGTCAGGTTGCTGCTGACAAGGGACGTGCAGCCATCGAACGTGGCCCGCTGGTTTACTGTGCAGAATGGGCTGACAACACCTGCGACGTGCTTAGCGTGCTGCTCAATCAGGAGCCTCAATATCAGTTGGGACATATTACCATAGCCAATACCGATGTGCAGACGCTGACGACAGATGCCCAGACCTTGAAGTTTGACGAACGCGGACGCCTCACAACCACAGACGAGCGTCTCACACTCATTCCATACTACGCCTGGGCACATCGTGGCAACGGCAATATGGCCGTATGGCTGCCTATCGACCTCAGCGCATCCAAGCCAGCCCTTCCACCATCCATCGCATCGCAGTCAAGATTAGTGAGCGTGAAGTAACGCGTCTCGCCCCACTCGTACATTAATTTTTGAATATAACGATGTAACTTTGTAACTTGTAACTTTTTGCCGATTTTAAATTGGTAAAAAACGGAAAATGAGCAGGGAAGAGGCAAGACAAGAAAATAGTAATTTTTAATATAGTGTATATAATATACTTATTATATATATATTATATATATAATAAGTATAATCTTTGTCTGTACTTTTTAAAAACACCAAAAAGTTACAAAGTTACAAGTTACAAAGTTACATTTTTGCCATTGTCTTACCCTGGCAGAAGTTGAATAGATCAGTAAGCATCGCCTGCATCCGAACGGAGCGGAAAGGGCTTCCGAACGGAGCGGAAGACCCGCGAACGCCGTGCGCACGAGGGGTGCGGAATTTTTTGCAAAAAACGGGCAAAAATTAGGGTGCAAAAAAGTCGGATTTTGGCCATTTTATTTGCATATGCCATAAAATTTGTGTACCTTTGCAATGCATTTGGAGATGTATTGCGATGAAGACTGCGACTCAGCAAAGGCCACGCGAGTTTGCCCTCTGCATTCGCTCTTGCACTTCACTTGCCGTTGCAATTCAGAAGTGACGAGCACGGTGCTCGCTGATCATGTGCACGGAGCGGAAGGGCCCTCCGCACGGAGCAGATGGGGCGTGAGCTAGGAGCGGAACGACTGAGGCGCAAATTCATGAAATAAAATGCAGTTCTGTTGTGCAAAACCACCAATTACCACTTCGGGCCTGCATCGCTGCGGGCCCGAAGTGATTGTTTTACAAACTAACTAAAACCAAATTCTATGAAAAAACTACTAACCAATAACTAAAACAAAACTTATGAGAAACATATGAAACTCTTTTCTTGATGCAAAGATACGGCAAGAATCTCATGAAAACAAACATTTACGTGTTTTCTTCATGAGGTTGTTGCGACAAGAGCCAAGTTTTGCGACAAAAGAGTAGAAAAGCGTGAAATGCTGTCGCAAATCGACACAAGTTTATCTATTTCTTTCTGCCTTTGGTAGTAGGAGTTTTTGGAGCAACCTTGGTGACGGGAGCCTTGGGGATATCCTTAGTGACGGTGGCACGAAGGATGCGGATATCTAAGAAAGGACGATCGAAATCATCGGTATCGGCCTTCTGGATGCGCTCAACAACATCGAGGCCCTCAACGACTTCGCCAAAGACGGTGTACTGACCATCAAGATGGGGTGTGCCCCCAACGGTCTTATAGACCTTGATCATCTCTGGCGTCAGCTTTACACGTCCATGTGTCATAGTGTCGAGTCGTTCTTGTGTCTTCTCGATTTCAGCACTACTGAAACGCTGGCCCCACACAATATAGAACTGACAGGCTGAGCTGCGCATCTCAGGATTGACGGCATCCGGTTCGCGTGCCATAGCCACACAGCCACGACGATGGAATATCTGAGGCAGACGGAACTCAGCCTCTTGGGTATAGTCGAAATCGCCAGTTCCCAACTGTTGTCCTGGCTTAGCGTTCTTACTGTTCGTGTCGCCAGACTGTATCATAAAGCCCTTGATGACGCGATGGAACAGCAGCGAGTCATAGACGTGCATACGGGTGAGTTTCAGGAAGTTGTCACGATGCAGAGGTGTCTCGTCGTAGAGGGCAATACGGATATTGCCTTCAGTGGTTTCGAGCAGCACCTCAGTGGTAGAGGTCTGCGCTACGGAGGTAAGCGAGCCGAAGAGTACGGCCATTGTCAAAGTAAGTAAATGTCTTTTCATGGTGCAAATATACAAAATAATTGTGGCATTTCATAATTATTTCGTAAATTTGTAGCCGAAATGAACGAATTGAATCTACCAGCATATGACGTCAAACTACGCGGAACGCGCGAGAAGCCCGAAATACTGGACTTCTTGCGCAAGCGTTATGTAGCTCTGACACCAGAGGAATGGGTGCGCCAGCACTTTACACATTGGCTGGTAGAGCATAAAGGCTATCCACAGGGTCTGCTGGGCAACGAGATAGCCCTGAAATGTGGTGAGAAGACGCTGCGTTGCGATTCCATATTATATAATAAGGAAATGCGACCCATCATGATCATAGAATACAAAGCACCCACTGTATCAGTGACACAGCGGGTGTTCCGTCAAATTTCAGCCTATAACCTCCTACTCCATGTAGACTATCTGGTGGTTTCAAACGGCTTGCAACACTACTGCTGCAAGATGGATTATGAACACCAGACGTACCAATTCTTAGAGGAGGTTCCTGACTATTTCGTCATTAACCGTTAACCGTCGATTAATCCAGATAAGAGGCGTCGCGAATCTCAGGTACCTTTACCTCGACATCATCATCGATTTCCTTCTTGGTCGTCTTGCGGATAGCACGCTTGCGTGTCTTCTTCTCTTCTGTACCAACAACCTTGTCAATCTTGACACCAGCCAACTCTGGATCGATGAGGATACGTCCACAATACTCACAAACGATGACCTTCTTGTGCATCTTGATGTCCAACTGACGCTGGGGGGGAATCTTATTAAAGCAACCACCGCAGGCATCACGCTGCACATATACGATGCCCAAACCATTACGGGCATTCTTACGGATGCGCTTGAATGAAGTAAGAAGACGAGGCTCAATCTTTGCCTCCAAATCCTTCACCTTAGCCTTCAGCTTCTCTTCCTCAGAACGAGTCTCTTCCATAATCTCGTCGAGCTCGCTCTTCTTCAGGTCAAGAGCTTGACGACGATCGTCAACAACCTCCTGATTCTGAGCCAATTCCTGTTTCTTCTCTTCAATCTTGAAGTTTGCCTCCTTGATCTTCTTATTACAGAGCTCTATCTCGAGCGATTGATACTCAATTTCCTTCGACAGCGTGTCATACTCACGATTATTTTTCACATCGTTCAGCTGAGCCTTATAGCGCTCTACGCTAGCCTTGGCAGTCTCAATTTCACCTTTCTTCACGGTGACAGCCTGCTCGTACTCATTAATCTCGTTCTGAATCTTCTCAATACGTGTAGTAAGTCCCTCGATTTCATCCTCGAGGTCTTGTACTTCCAGAGGCAATTCGCCTCGTAATGCACGCTTCTCATCAATACCTGAGAGCGTGGTCTGCAGTTGGAAGAGGGTCTTCAAACGCTCCTCAACTGGCATGTCTGTAGGATCTTTCTTTGCCATAATTTAAAAATAATATATTGGATTGGTATTTGTTTCTGCTATCTCCGCACGAACGCCAGGAGATTCTTTCTGAATGATGTCGCGGAAAATTTCGCTGGTGAATTGCTCGCTCTGATAATGTCCGATAACACATATCTGAATCTGCTGTTCGTAACCGAAGTACTGATGATAGTGCATCTCGCCAGTGATAAAGGCATCTGCCCCCAAACTAACGGCTTCAGGCAACAGGAAATCACCAGCACCGCCACAGATGGCTACCTTACGAATAGGGCGTTCCAATAGTTCGTTGCACATAGCACATTCGACGTTAAACTTATTCTTGACAAGTTCAATAAACGCTTTGGCTCCCATTTCTGAGGAAATAGTTCCGATGACGCCACTGCCAGCATCAATTCCGTCTATCGTCTTTTGTGCAAAGAAGCGGCAATCTGTCAGGCCTAGTCGTTCAGCAATTTTCCAGTTAACACCATCCTGTGCATTGTCCATATTGGTATGCATCGAGACAATGACTATATCATGCTTGATGGCCTTCATGACGCAACGCTGCACATAATCAGAACCACTAATCTGCTTCAGCCCACGGAAGAGCAAAGGATGGTGGCTCACAATGAGATTACAGCCCTTACGGATAGCCTCGTCAACAATCTTTTCATTGACGTCTAGACACAATAATGCCCCTGAAACCTCCGCCTCCGTCAGTCCCAATTGCAGACCAGCATTATCCCAGCTTTCCTGCAAGGGCAGAGGCGCGAATCGTTCAAGGGCGCTCAGCACTTGCTTTATTTTCACGCTTCTTATCGAATTTTAGACCGCAAAGGTACGAAAAAAACACGAATTACACGAATTTCACGAATCTTTTTATGTTTTTTTAATTCGTGCGTTTCGTGAAATCCGTGTTCGAAGCATCAATCGTTATCGTGCTCGTGACAGTACGATGAGCCATCGAAACAGTGCGTACAGACACGTTCCTTGGGTAGACCTATCGATTCTATCAAATCCTCAATAGTAGCGAATTTCACGCTTGTCAATCCCAATCGACGTGCTATCTCGTTCACCATCTTCTGATACTCTGGCGAGCCCGTTTTAGCATATGCCTCCAGATTCGTATTCTCATCGCCCTCAATATCCTTGATGATACGACGCGTAATCAGTTCCAAATCACTCTTCGACGATGTAAAACCAATAAACGGACAGCCATAAACCAATGGCGGACACGATATGCGCACGTGCACTTCCTTGGCACCATTATCGAAGAACGTACGAACGTTATCTCTCAACTGCGTACCACGCACAATAGAATCGTCACAGAATACAATGCGCTGGTCTTTCAGAATAGCTGGATTAGGAATCAGCTTCATCTTTGCAACCAGATCTCTACGATTCTGATTACCAGGGGTAAACGAACGTGGCCAAGTCGGTGTATACTTCAGTACAGCACGCTTGTATGGCACTTTCTTACCATGCGAATAACCTAAAGCCATACCCACACCAGAATCGGGAATGCCACATACAAGGTCAGGGGTTACGTCGTGGTCTTTCTCGCCCAGCAAGCGACCGTTCTTTTCGCGTACGTACTCTGTATTGATGCCTTCATAGTCGCTGGCAGGGAAACCATAGTAAACCCACAGGAAGGAACAAATCTGACAGCGCGAGAAAGGCTTCTGCAAGACTTCGATACCATCAGCCTTGATATGCACGATCTCGCCTGGTCCCAAATCGCGCACGACCTTATAGTCGAGGTTAGGGAAGCTAGTGGTCTCACTCGATACTGCATAAGCTTCCAACAATTCGTCAGTTCCGATAGGCGACAGACGATGAAGTTTCTTCTTGCCCATGACAATGGGGGTACGACCCAAGAAATCACGGGCAGCAATGATACCATCTTCTGTCAGAATCAACATGGAACAAGAGCCCTGTATCTTCTGATACACCTTGTTAATACCCTCCACAAACGTGTCGCCCATATTAATAAGCAGTGCCACAAGTTCTGTCTGGTTGATATTATTAGCAGACATCTCACTGAAGTGCATACGTGCCTGCAGCAGTTCATCAGCTATCTCACGCAGATTGTTAATCTTGGCCACCGTTACCACTGCATAACGCCCTAAATGCGAATTAACAATGATAGGCTGAGGATCAGTATCACTGATGACGCCTAATCCCTGATGTCCTTTAAACGAATCCAGTTCATCCTCAAAACGAGAACGGAAATAGGCGCGTTCCAACGAGTGGATAGAGCGGTGAAAACCACTCTTCTCATCGAAAGTCACCATACCGGCGCGTTTTGTACCTAAGTGCGAGTTGTAGTCAGTTCCGTAAAACAAATCGTTTACGCAATCTTGTTTGGAGATAGTGCCAAAGAAGCCACCCATAACGTTTCTTTTCCTTATTAATTTACTTGTTTATCCCTAACAGGCTGCAAAATTACAAAAAGTATAGCAAACGACAAAGAAAAAAAACATTTTTTCTGCACAAAAAATTTGCAAAAAACAAAAATGTTTATTACCTTTGCACAAACCAATTAGGTAACCAATAAATGAAACTATATATAAAAACACTCATTGGGACTGTCTTCATGTTGCTAAGCATCGTCAATGTACATGCTGCCAACGACTATAAAGAGACACCCGAATACTTCGCACTTCGCGACTCCATGCATCATGCTTTCAATGCTGGCGACAGTGCCCGTTTTTTCTATCACGTCAAGAACTTAGAAGATTTTCTGTATGAAAAAGACGATTTGCATGCCTATTACACTCAGCGTTGCAACGAGATTGTCTTTCTATTGAATCGACAGAACGTCGTCGAAGCATACAAACTAGCCACTACCCTTTCTCAGGAACTGCTACAGCGCAAGCTTGACAATGAGATGTATATGGCCTACAACATGATGGGCCACATCTATAACTATAGCGGAAATTTGGAAAATGCCAAGCAATGTTTTTGGGAGGTCATCCACCGTATGGAGAAAGCTGGCTATCATGAAAGCATACCACCTATCTACATGAATCTCGTCAATGTGGAGATGAGTCTGAACCATACTGCTGAAGCCATGAGACTGCTTGACAAAGCCGTAGAAATTGCAGCAAAGGCTTCGCCTCAACGTCTCTTCGATATCGAGACGCGTCGCACGCTGTTGTATTACAGCATCAACGACATGGATAAGTTCAACGAAGGCTATCAGGCTTATAAAGAAGGGGTCAAAAAAGGCTTCTCGTCTGTTCATGGACGCGAGCTTGATGTGTATCACACAGCAGAACAAGGTCGTATCGACGAAGCTGTCAACATGGCCATGAGGGACTTAAGTTCTACAGAGAGTTACGAAGTCATTACCAAAATCTACGAACGTGCTGGTCTCTGGCAAAAAGCCTATGAAACACTGAAGCTAGAGAATAAGACCTCAGACTCTATCAACACTATCATTTTAAGTAACTCAATGCAGGGCATTCAAGACGAGATGAAAATCCACGAGGCCGACCGCAAAGCCTCTCGTTATTTCATCATTGGCCTGATAGCTGCTATCGTTCTGCTATCACTTCTTCTTTTGGCTATGTCCTACATCTACAATAGTCGTCGTCGTCACATGCGCCAGTTGGAGCGTGCCTATCAGCATGCGTTGGAATCGGACAAGATGAAGGCTGCTTTCATCCAGAACATCAGCCACGAGATTCGTACCCCACTGAACATTATCAACGGCTATGCACAAGTGTTGTCATCACCCAGTTTTCATTTATCTGACCAAGAGCGCACAGAGATTTCACACACTATGATGCGCAATACCGATGTCATCACACGACTTGTCAACGAGACATTGGAACTCTCGTCAATGGAGTCCGAATCAGGGGCAGATAAGAAGGATAAAGTGCAGTTACACAGGCTGATAGGCGACATGGTACACGACCATCAGCAATTAACCGACCATCAGTTGCAAATCAATTACATCAGTTCGCTGTCACCCGATTTCGAGATAATGACCAGCGAAGTGCTGTTGCGTCGCATTGTCGACACATTAATAGACAATGCTATCAAAAATACCACTAAGGGCAGCATTACCATTCGTACTGCTGTGTCTGACGATATTCTGACCATCAGTATCGAGGATACAGGAACAGGTATTCCTGAGGGCGAAGAGGAGCACATCTTCGAACGCTTCGTCAAACTCGACGACTTCAAGAAAGGACTTGGTCTTGGTTTGCCACTCTGTCGCACCCTTTGCAAACGATTAGGTGGCAATGTAACGCTCGATAAAGACTATCATCCAGGCGCCCGTTTCGTCGTTACACTACCACTATAAGCTTTAAGCATTATGCATTAAATACAGCCGATGATGTCGTGGACATCACGTACACCATGCTGGTCGAGCCAGTCGTTGATACCATCACGTACCTTAATGCTGACGCTAGGGTCTAGGAAATTAGCGGTACCTATCTCGATAGCAGTAGCGCCACACATCAGGAACTCCAGCGCATCCTTCGCTGTTGAGATGCCTCCCAAGCCTACAACAGGTATCTTTACTGCCTTTGCGACCTGATACACCATACGTAAGGCTACAGGTTTGACAGCAGGACCAGAAAGGCCACCCGTACCTATTGACAGCACTTTCTTACGTTTCTCGATATCTATGGCCATACCCATCAGCGTATTAATGAGCGACACTGAGTCTGCTCCCTCAGCCTCAACGGCACGCGCAATCTCCGTGATATCCGTCACATTAGGCGAAAGCTTCACTATCAGCGTCTTATGATACGCCTGACGCACAGCCTTCACCACACTTGATGCACCAGCGCATGTCACGCCAAAGGCCATACCACCATCCTTCACATTCGGACACGAGATGTTCAGTTCGATGGCAGGAATATTCTCCAATGCATCGATGCGAGCAGCACACTCTGCATAGTCCTCAGGCGACGAACCACTGACGTTCACAATCATATTGGTATCAATATCCTTGATTTGCGGATAGATATGATCACAGAAGTAGTCAACACCCTTGTTCTGCAATCCCACACAATTCAACATACCACTGGCCGTTTCTGCCATTCTAGGATAGTCGTTACCTTCACGTGGTTTCAGTGTCGTCCCTTTCACGATGATGCCACCAATACCATCCAACGGCATAAAGTCAGCAAACTCCAGTCCGTAGCCAAACGTGCCAGAAGCCGTCATCACAGGATTCTTCAGCGACAAAGCGCCTATATTAACGTTCAATTTTGCCATAACAGTCGATTGATATTAAATACGGGTCCATCTTTACATACACACAGGTTACCCTCCGTCGTCTTCTCGACGCAACACAGACAGGCGCCCAAGCCACAGGCCATCAGATTTTCTAATGAGGCCTCACACGCAATACCTTTTTCCTTGGCATAGCGAGCCACAGCCTTCATCATGGGGGTAGGGCCACAGGTGTATATCATTTCAAAGTGCTCCTGTTGCAACAAGGAGTGGTTGGTTACGAAACCTTTCTCTCCTTCGGATCCATCCTCCGTCGTCACGCATACACGCCCGTACTTCTTAAATTCGTCCAACATCAGCAAGTCGCTGGCTGTTCGTGCACCTAACAGGAACGTTGGTTCCATACCCTGTTCTTTCATCTGAGCACCTAAGTACAACAGAGGAGCCACACCTACGCCACCACCTACGAGCAACGCCTTGTGCAAAGCTATTCTGTCGCTTTGAAAAGAGAATCCGTTGCCTAATGGCAATACGCAGTTCAACTTATCGCCTTTCTGTAATTTTCCCAGAGCCTTTGTTCCGTCACCCACCATTGCCACCATCAGCCACAACTCGTTCTGCTGACAATCAACGAAATTGATAGATATGGGGCGACGCAGGAAGGTCGTTGGAGAGCCATCTACACGTACCTCCACAAACTGACCTGGTACCATTTCTGGCAATGGTTTGTCGTCCGTGAGTCGTATCAAGACATGCTTGGGACTGATACGCTCTACAGCTTTTACTGTCAAATCAAGGATATATTTCTTCATACTTTGTATTTTTGAAATTTAAAATTTGAAGTATCGGGTTACTTCTAAACGCCTATGTCCGCTTGCCACAATACCACTTCGCCTGCATACAGTGACTTCTGCACATCGATGATTCGTTGATTGCTACTGCCTCTGAACAGCAAATCTGGGTCGCGCAACCGTTCGACAAAAGGTCCATCCACCAGCACATCGAGTTCATAGAGCAGCTCACGCTGTGCACGCGTAATCAACGATTCATAAGTAAATCCCGTGTAGCACCAGATGTCTTTGTTAGTCTGTGCGTGTATGGCACGTGCCAATTCTGCAAAGCCATCGCATTGATACATCGGATCGCCACCGCTGAACGTCACATTAGCATAAGGATCGGCCACAATTATCTTCATCAGTTCTTCTGTCGTCATATCCCTACCCTGTTTGAAGTCCCACGACTGCGGATTATGACAGCCCTTGCACTCGTGACGACATCCTGCACAATAGATGGAGGTTCTGAACCCAGGGCCATCCACCATCGTATCTTCTATGACGTCCAATACTCGAATCATAGTCTAAAGATTCCAGATATCCCAGATAGTCTAGAGTTTTTTAGAACAGCTCCTGCATCCCATGATCAATATGCGTCACACGATCGTTCAGCTCTGCGAGTTTTCCTGCGTTCCAACGATCTGTCGTACCCACCAGATAACCTGTAATACGCTGTAACTTATCGATGTTGGTGCTACCGCACTTCGGACACTGATCCAAGTGATCGTCAGCATTCTCGTAACCACAGTCCATGCAGCGATTGCGATTGTGGTTCACGCTTCCGTAACCCATGTTCAGCTGATCCATCATATCCACGACACTCATGATGACTTGCGGATTATGTGTGGCATCACCATCAATCTCAACGTAAAAGATGTGTCCACCACGTGTCATCTCATGATATGGTGCCTCTATCTCTGCCTTATGGCGCGCGCTACATTTATAATAGACGGGCACATGGTTCGAGTTTGTATAATAGTCACGGTCCGTCACACCTGGGATCACACCAAACTGCTTACGGTCTTTCTTGGTAAACTTACCGCTCAGACCCTCGGCAGGTGTAGCCAATACTGAGTAATTATGATGATAGCGCTCACAGAAGTCGTTAACGCGCTCACGCATATATGACACGATTTTCAGCCCAAGTTCTTGAGCCTCAGCACTTTCTCCATGATGCTTCCCTATGAGTGCCACCAAACACTCTGCCAATCCGATGAAGCCAATACCCAGCGTACCTTGATTGATGACGCTCTCAATGGTATCCGTAGGACCCAACTTGTCAGCACCAATCCACAGGCTCTTCATCAGCAAAGGGAACTGCTTGGCAAAGGCTGTTTTTTGGAACTGGTAACGGTCGTCCAACTGCTTGGCTGCCACCTCCAACATATTATCCAACTTGGCAAAGAACATGTCGATGCGCTTCTGCTGGTCCTTCTCTTCCATGCACTCGATGGCAAGTTTCACAATATTAATAGTAGTAAACGACAGATTGCCGCGTCCGATAGAAGTGCGAGGTCCGAAACGGTTCTCGAACACACGTGTACGACAACCCATCGTAGCCACTTCGTGAATGTAGCGTTTAGGGTCATCAGCGCGCCAGTCGGGGTCTTGGTTATACGTCGCGTCTAGGTTCAGGAAGTTAGGGAAGAACCGTCGTGCCGTCACCTTGCATGCCAACTGATAAAGGTCGAAGTTACGATCTTCAGGCAGATAGTTCACTCCACGCTTCTTCTTCCATATCTGAATGGGGAAAATAGCCGTTTCGCCATTGCCAACGCCTTCGTAAGTAGACAGCAAAATCTCGCGCATCACACAACGACCCTCAGCGCTCGTATCCGTACCATAATTGATAGAAGAGAAAACCACCTGATTGCCACCACGCGAGTGGATGGTATTCATATTGTGAATAAAGGCCTCCATGGCTTGATGCACGCGACCCACAGTCTTGTTGATGGCATGCTGCTGTGCACGCTCCTTCCCCTGTAGTCCGTCCAATGGCTGCTTCAGGTAGTCCACCAAGGGTTCGTCGTATAGTTCTTTGTAGTCTTCGCCATTCAAGTCTTCCAAAGCCTTCAGTTCTTCGATATACGTCAGACGTACGTATGGTGCCAAATAGAAATCAAAGGCAGGAATGGCCTGTCCACCATGCATTTCGTTCTGGCAGCACTCCATCGAGATACAAGCCAACACACTTGCAGTCTCAATACGCTTAGCAGGACGCGAGGCACCATGACCGGCCACAAAACCACAGTTAAGGATATTATCCAGCGGATGTTGCACACAGGTCAGCGACTTCGTGGGATAATAGTCCTTGTCGTGAATATGCAGATAGTTATGCTCCACAGCGTCACGACTCTCGCTCGACAATAAATAGTCATCTACGAACGGTTTG
This sequence comes from uncultured Prevotellaceae bacterium, assembly GCA_902762565.1. Taxonomy (GTDB): domain Bacteria; phylum Bacteroidota; class Bacteroidia; order Bacteroidales; family Bacteroidaceae; genus Prevotella. The sequence goes on along the minus strand of CACWOS010000005.1, from coordinate 21,037 downwards.
GTCGACTCCGACGCAAATTTCATCATCATACCTGCAGGCGTGTCCGCATTCATATTAGCATTCTCGCGCGTCACGTCGTTGCTCTTAATGTTCACGATATCCAGGAATACGTCGCGGGTCTTGGCCTTGCGGGCGATGGAACGCTGATTGCGGTAGGCGATGTACTTCTGGGCCACGTCCTTGCGGCTCGACTTCATCAGTTCCAGTTCCACCAGATCCTGAATCTGCTCAACCGTCATCTGACTGTCGCCACGTTGGGCAATATGGTCAGTTATCTGGTATAACAGGCGTTCGTCCTCGCCCTTGTCTGTGTGCATCATGGCCTTTCGAATAGCAGCCATAATCTTTTGCTCGTTGAATCCAACGATGCGTCCGTCTCTTTTTACTACTGTTTGAATCATATTTCTTTATATGTATAGCTTTTAGTTAAAAAATAATCCATATCAATACGCCTATTGTAAAGACGACAGCCCACAAGCGCCACTGCTTCAACATAGGTTTGAAGGCACGACGCAATGCCCGCTTTACGAAAGGTTTACGCGCTTCCTGTAATGTTGCTCCATTGCCCAACAGATATTCCCACAACCCACGATATTGCTGCATGTCCTGCGTCCATTGGTTTCGTCCACGCAGCCAGGCATGATAACCCTTCCAGCTCACCAATACTAATAATATAATAAGATATGCTGTCTTCATAGCAGTACCTGGTTTTGGGTTATACGTACATTTACTGCCACCACAGTAGCGCCACGCTCAGCAGCATCACTTATTAGGCGTGCAGCACGTACGGCATTCTCGTCACTCAGCATTTCGCGTGGCTCATCAACAATCAGGAGTTTTTTGCCCGAATGAACGGCATGTTCCAACAGTCGCATATAATCTGTCGACACATCTTCATAGTCCTCAGGCACCTCCAAATGCTGAGGTACGTATGCCATCTGTTTGCGGAACCAGGGAGCCGACAAAGGCGTTAGCAGTTCACCATCAATGCTAATATGGCCTTCATCAATAGGCAGAAAACCCAAGAGGGCTCTCAGCAGCGTGGTCTTACCCTTGCCCTGTGAACCCATGATGCTCAGCACATTACCCTCGCTAACTGTCGCTGACAATCCGCGTATCTGCTGGCCTATTGTCACATTATGTAGTTCCAACATCATAAAATCGACTGCAAAGTTACGAAAAAAAAATGGTATTTCATTACGTGGAATTCATAATAATTTGTTAATTTTGCAGGCGAAAATATAACCCATTATGAATAAGCAAAATAGACGCATGCCTGCAGAGTGGGAGCTACAAAGTATGGTTCAACTCACATGGCCTCACAAAGATACAGACTGGGCACCAATCCTTCCCGAAATCACTGCTGTCTACAACGAGATGGCACGCGAAATCCGTAAACGCGAGAAATTACTGATTGTAGCACCAGCGGAAGTGCAGCCCCCAACTCTTAACTCTTATCTCATAACTCTCAACACCAACGACACATGGGCACGCGACCATGGGTTCATCACCGTCGAGGAAATAACAGCGAATAGCCAAAAGCCAAAAACCAAAATTCTTCTCGACTTCTGTTTCAATGGATGGGGTGAAAAGTTCGAAGCAACGCTCGATAATGAAATAAATCGTCATCTCTACGACCAAGGAATGGTTAAAGGTACCTACGAATCCCACTTGGATTTTGTCCTTGAAGGCGGTTCTATCGAGAGTGATGGCAAGGGTACGATATTTACAACCAGTTGCTGTCTCATGGCCCCCCATCGCAATCAGCCTCTGACCCAATCCGAGATAGAACAGCGTCTGAAGCAGTCTCTGGGTGCTGAGCGCGTGGTTTGGATTAATCATGGCTCGTTAATAGGTGACGACACAGACGGGCATATCGACACACTGGTGAGAATCTGTCCCGACGACACCTTATTGTATATTGGAAGTGACGAAGAGCATCCTGACCTGCTGCTGATGGAAGAGGAGTTGAAGACCTTCAGAACGCTGGAAGGGAAGCCCTATCGCCTGCTAAAGCTTCCCCTGCCCCGCCCCATCTATGATGGAGACGATCGCCTTCCAGCTACCTATGCTAACTATCTGGTCATCAACGATGCCGTGCTCGTGCCGACCTACAACCAACCCGACCTCGATCAGGAAGCCATGCGCATCATTCAGCAGGCCTTCCCTGACAGGGACATCGTAGGCATAGACTGTCGTGCTGTCATCAAGCAACACGGAAGCCTGCATTGCTGCACCATGCAGTATTATTGAAAGGGGGAATAGACGCTCGCTACTTACTCATTGCCAGACGAAGGCCGATGACACCACGTACGTCTTTGACGCCCGAATTGCGACGTGACACACGGCACGACATACCGTAATACCACCAACTACCACCACGATAGACGTGTTCCTTACCAGTGGCAGGTCCTTGCGGATTGGTTTGGGGATCTGCTGTGTAGTCGCCAAACCAGTCCTGGCACCATTCGTTCACATTGCCCGACATATCGTAGATGCCCAGTTCGTTGGGGTCTTTCGACTTGATAGCGTATGGGCCGTTATGACGGTCACGATTAGAGTCTCTATTGTGCCAGGCTACGGAACGTACCTCGTCGCTACCACTAAACATATAGCCTTTAGACGCTGTACCACCACGGGCAGCAAACTCCCATTCTGCCTCGGTAGGCAAACGGAACTGTTTACCAGTCCGCTCATTGAGTTTTTTGATGAACTCTTGGCAGTCTTCCCACGTAACGTTCGTCACAGGCAGATCGTTGCCTTTATAAGTCGACGGATTACTGCCCATCACTTCTCGCCAAAGGGCTTGAGACACTTCCGTCTCGCCAATCTGGAAATTATCCAACGTAACGGTATGAACGGGTTTCTCATCCTTTCGTGCCTCACCCGTCTGTTCTTTGGTTGCTCCCATCTGAAAGGTGCCACCCTTCACAGGAATCATCGTGAAAGTCACGCTGCCCACAGTCACCAAACGGTCTTCTCCCTCACGCTTCAACAGTGCACTGACAACATGCGGCTGCTGAGGGTCATCCACGACTACCTTTCCAGCCTGAGGCATATAGTCAGGAGCCTGCACCCGATAGTCATACGAGCCAAAAGGCATCATCTTCGTTGCACTACCGTTATGTACTGGAAGAATTTCGCCATTCAATTCGATAGTGGCATTGGCTGGACTTACTTGGAAAATGACAAATTGTGAGGTAGGAGCTTCTTCAGCAGCCTGCTGTTGACTGGCCGAGAGCCTCAACACATATGTTCTGGCACGACGCAGCATCATGCCCAAGTCATAGTCGCGAATGGGCATATAGTCCTCGTGGAAGATGCTGAGACGCTTGACACCCTCTGGCACATATACCCATACCTCTCCTACGTGATTTTCCGTCTTGACGACACCCAGCGTTCCTGCATCAAAGGTAAAACCTTTCAGGGTAGTCTCAACCTTGATAAGTGCACACTTGTTGCCGTTTTGGTCAATAACAGTCGTACCAGCAGTATTAGCGGTGAGATCTGTTTCGTCCATACGGAAGCTCTGCACTGCCAGGTTCTGCGCCTGCATCACTATGACACAAAAGGTCTGCAAAATAAAAGCAATCAGACGTTTCATACATTCATTTGTAGCTATTTAGCTGCAAAGGTACAGATTTTTTGGAGAAATGACGTTCATTTTATCATTTTTTTTGTACTTTTGCAACATGAAACACTTCTGTACCTTACTATTTATAATCGTTTTGCTGCCCCTGACCATTGCGGCGCAGTCGTGGGAAACCATTGAGAACAGCGGACAGTACATTTGGGGCGTGGGCTACGGCACAACTGTTGCTGAGGCCGACCGCAACGCAATGGCTGACCTGATAAGCAAGATAGCCACCCACGTAAGCAGCGACTTCCAACAAGGAGAGGCTGAAATCAGCGAGGGGGGACAGACGGATCGGCAGTCGTATGTAACCAGCAGGGTACAGACGTATTCACAAGCCACGTTGACCAATGCCGAACGGCTCATCCTGAAGAACGAGCCAGATGCACAGGTGGGACGGTATATGAAGAAGTCGGAGGTACACCGCATCTTTGAAAGTCGACAGCGGAAAGCCATTGACATGGTGGAGACTGCCCTGCGTGCCGAAGAAGCCGGCAAGGCAGACGATGCCCTGCGCAACCTGTACTGGGCACTGGCACTGGTACGCTCGCTACAATATCCCAACGAGGCAGTCTTTACAGATGACAGCGGACAGCAGCACATACTGACAACTTGGATTCCCGAAAAGATGAACACCATCTTTGACGACCTAAAGGTTAGCGTTGTACGACGCAAGGGAGACGACATCGACCTGAGCATAGCATACAAGGGCAAACCTGTCAACAGCGTAGATTACACCTACTTTGACGGACGCGACTGGAGTGCCATTAATAGTGCCAAGGACGGTATTGGCGTACTGGAATTGGCCAAAGGAAACCAAAGCACAAAATATCAGTTGAAATGGGAATACGAATACTTGACAGAGTTGCACATCGACAAAGAGGTAGAGGCTGTGCTCCATGTGGTTAGCAGCCGAGCCATGCGAAAGGCTTACACCACGATAGATGCTGCTGACATTGCCAGTAACACCTTTACTACCAGTGATAGTTTTAGCCAGACAGATGCCTCCATCCTAAAAGCCCCCACAACTGCCAACCTCTCTGTCACCAATGCCAACAGTTATGCAAAAGCTATGGATGCTGTGATAGCAGCTATTACCAACAAACAGGCAACAGGATTGGAACAACACTTTACTGCTGAAGGACTTGATATCTTCAAGCGACTGCTCTTCAAATACGGTACGACACGTATCATTGGAACACCCCAAATCACCTATTACGACGGGGAGGACGGCGAGGTGACAGCACGCGGTATGAAGACATCCTTCAGCTTTAAGAACGGCATAAGGAAGTCGTTTGTAGAGGATCTAGTCTTCACCTTCGACAAAACGCGGCATATCAGCAGCGTAGCGTTTGGATTGGGTAAGACTGCTGAGGATGACATCCTGAATAAAGGCGTATGGAGCGAATCGGCACGTAAGGTACTGATGAGTTTTCTCGAAAGCTACAAGACAGCCTATGCCTTGAAACGTTTGGACTATATCAACACCATCTTCGACGATGACGCAGTCATAATCGTTGCAAACGTTGCCAAGCGTGCTGTCATGACAGACAGCCGTAGGTTCCAAAACGACAAGATTATCAAATATAACCGTTATTCAAAAGACCAGTACCTGAAGAACCTGCGCAACTGTTTCGCAGCCAACGAGTTTATCAATATCCGTTTTGCCAATAACGATGTCATCAAATTGGGCAAAGGTGGCGAGACCTACGGCATACAGATAGCGCAGGACTACTACTCATCGTCGTACGGTGACAAAGGATACCTCTTTTTAGAAGTTGACATCAACAACCCCAAGCAACCTATTATCAAGGTTCGAACATGGCAACCCGAGAAGGATCCCAACTTCGGACTTTACGGACCTGGCGACTTCAAGTAGTGTTCGATAGACAGATCCTATTAAGTGACGAGCATCTAATCTTGCTAAAAAAAGCAAAAACATACGATGATTCGAAAAAAAAGCGTATATTTGCACTCAATAATAGTATAAACTAAAAACATTAGAAACTATGATTAACATCAAAGGACACATTGTTGACGTTGTTCGTCGCGAAATATTCGATGGCGAACTGGTAATCAAGGGCGAAAAAATCGTCGAGGTAAGACGCTGTGAGTTGCCCGCCAGTGAGACCCCATGGTCCTACATCATGCCTGGTTTCGTTGATGCGCATGTGCATATTGAGAGCAGCATGATAGTGCCACACAAGTTTGCACGCATCGCTGTCAGTCATGGAACGATTGGCGTCATTGCCGATCCCCACGAAATTGGTAACGTGCTGGGTGTGGAGGGTGTCGACTACATGATACGCTCTGGCAAGGAGGCACGGTTCAACTTCCTCTTTGGTGCGCCTAGTTGTGTACCTGCCGTGGGTGGCGACATTGAGACCTGCGGAAAAGTCATCGATGTGAAGGACACCGAGGCGCTGATGGCTCGTAAGGACATAGGTTTCCTGGGTGAGATGATGAATTATCCTGGTGTGCTAGGTGGTGACAAGGACGTGATGGCGAAGATACAGGCAGCCCTGCGCAATGACAAGCCTGTGGATGGTCATGCCCCTGGAGTGAAAGGTCAGCAGCGCGACCGCTATGCTGCCGCTGGCATCACCACCGACCATGAATGCTCGACGCTGGACGAGGGTCGTGCATGTATCAGGGCTGGCATGAATGTCATCATCCGCGAGGGTAGTGCTGCCAAGGACTATCAGCTGCTGAGTCCGCTTATCAACGAGAGTCCAAACATGGTGATGTTCTGTACGGACGACTGCCACCCCGATGACTTTGTACGTGGACACATCAATCTGATTGTGAAGCGTGCCCTGGCTGACGGCTACGAGCTGTGGGACGTGCTAAAGGCTGCCAGCGTGAATGCACAGCGTCATTATAAGCAGAAGTGGGGACTGTTGCAAGAAGGTGACCCCGCAACGTTCATCACTGTTGACAATGTCACCCCGTACTTCCGTGTGGAGAGCACGTGGATACGTGGACAGGAAGTGTTTAACTACAACTCCAGCCTAACTTCACATCGCGACTTTGACGAGCACATCCTTGACGAGGATTTCCCCAACAACTTCGTGGCTCAGCCCATTACCGCTGCCGATATTAACATCGATCTCAAGACGGGCGATACCGTACATATTATCCATGCCTCGGACGGCAGCCTGCTGACCCAACACGACGAGGTAGTGCTGACAGGCAATCCCCTGTTTGACTCGCAGTATCCGTGGACGGAGGTGCAGAAGATAGTGGTGTACAACCGCTATGTGCCGAGTGCCAAACCCGTCGTCGGACTGGTGCGTGGCTTCGACATCAAGGAAGGTGCCATTGCTGGCTCGGTGGCCCACGACTGTCATAACATCGTGGCTATTGGTTCCTGCGACGAGTATATCGTCAAGGCCATCAACCGTATAGTCCAGATGCAGGGTGGACAGGTTGTTGTCACTCCTGAGGAACTAATGGACATTCCATTGCCTATTGCCGGACTGATGTCACCCGTGAGTGGCCATGAGATTGCCTTCCGCACGCTGTGTATCCAAGAGAAAGTTAGGGAGATTGGCTGTAAGATGAAGTCGCCATTCATCACGATGGCCTTCATGTGTCTGCCTGTCATTCCTGACATCAAGATTACCGATCGTCACTTGATGGACACGAAGAACATGAGTATCATTTATTAAGTATTTTTTAGTGTTTCAGATACAAAATTAAGAATAAATTCTTATTATTACGCGAAATTTTTGTAATTTTGCGCCCAATATGAAGATAGGACTTATTCAACAGCACAACGGAGCAGACGTAAAAACCAACGTACTCCATCTGACTACCAAGATCAGACAGCTGGCAAAAGAGGGCGCAGAACTCATTGTTTTGCAGGAATTACACAACTCGCTGTATTTCTGCAAACAGGAAGATGTCAGCCTCTTCGACCTGGCAGAATCCATCCCCGGACCATCGACTACGTTCTTCGGCAATTTAGCCAAAGAATTGAGTGTGGTCATTGTTACCTCACTCTTTGAGCGTCGCGCCACGGGGTTGTACCACAATACCGCTGTCGTACTGGAGAAGGACGGCACTATTGCTGGCAAATATCGTAAAATGCACATTCCCGATGACCCTGGATACTACGAGAAGTTCTACTTCACGCCAGGCGACCTAGGATTCAAACCCATCGACACCAGTGTGGGGCGTTTGGGCGTGCTGGTGTGTTGGGACCAGTGGTATCCGGAAGCAGCACGTCTGATGGCACTGCAGGGCGCTGAACTGCTCATCTACCCTACCGCTATCGGTTACGACCCCAACGACTCGCGCGAAGAACAAGAGCGACAGCGCATGGCTTGGCAGACCGTACAGCGTGGACATGCCGTAGCCAATGGACTGCCCGTAGTCACCGTCAACAGAGTTGGCGACGAAGATGGTGTACCTTTCTGGGGCACCTCGTTTGTGGCCGGTCCGCAGGGTGAACTTCTATATGAGGCCCCTATTGACCAAGAAGAGGTGGCACTCGTCGACATCGACATGCAACGCTCCGAACAGGTGCGTCGCTGGTGGCCTTTCTTAAGAGACCGCCGCATCGAGAATTATAGCGACCTGACGCGTCGTTTCATCGATAAATAGTAATTAGTAAATTGTCAAATAGTAGATTGAAATAATGGCAAACGATTTGAGATTTCAGGTAGTAGAAGAGGCGTTTAAGAAGCGCCCTGTCGAGGTAAAGGTGCCCGCAGAGCGCCCTTCAGAGTTCTTTGGCAAGTACGTGTTCGACCGTAAGAAGATGTATAAATACCTGCCTAAGGACATCTACGACAAGATGATTGATGTAATGGATAACGGTGCCTCGCTGGACCGTAGCATTGCCGACTCGGTGGCTGCAGGCATGAAGCAGTGGGCACAGGAGATGGGTGTGACACACTATACGCACTGGTTTCAGCCGCTGACAGAAGGTACAGCCGAAAAACACGATGCCTTCGTGGAGCACGATGGCAAGGGCGGTATGATTGAAAAGTTCTCAGGAAAGCTACTGGTACAACAGGAGCCAGACGCGTCGTCGTTCCCCAACGGTGGCATCAGAAACACCTTTGAGGCCCGCGGCTATTCGGCATGGGACCCCACGAGTCCGGTCTTCATCATCGACGACACACTATGTATCCCCACCATATTTATTGCGTACACGGGCGAGGCGCTAGACTATAAGGCACCGTTGCTGCGTGCGCTGCATGCCGTAGACAAAGCAGCAACCGACGTGTGCTCGTTGTTCTACGATGATGTAACGAAAGTGCAGGTGAACCTGGGTTGGGAACAGGAGTATTTCCTTGTCGACGAGGGTCTCTACTCCGCTCGTCCAGACCTGCTGATGACAGGTCGCACGCTGATGGGACACGAGAGTGCAAAGAACCAGCAGATGGACGACCACTATTTCGGCACCATTCCCGATCGTGTGCAGGCCTTCATGAAAGACCTTGAGATACAGGCTCTGGAGTTGGCCATTCCTGTGAAGACGCGCCACAACGAGGTAGCGCCCAACCAATTTGAGCTCGCACCCATCTTCGAGGAGTGCAACCTCGCCGTCGACCATAACATGCTGTTAATGTCGCTGATGAAGAAGGTAGCCCGCAATCACGGCTTCCGCGTGCTATTGCACGAAAAGCCCTTTGCTGGCATCAACGGCTCAGGCAAACACAACAACTGGAGTCTGAGTGCTGATAATGGCACGCTGTTACACGCTCCAGGCAAGACGCCTGAGGAAAACCTGCGTTTCGTCACATTCATCGTCGAAACGCTGATGGCAGTCTACAAGCATAACGGTCTGCTGAAAGCCAGCATTATGAGCGCCACAAACGCCCACCGTCTGGGTGGCAACGAGGCACCTCCCGCTATCATCTCGTCGTTCCTCGGCACGCAGCTGACAGAACTACTCGACCACATAGAACAGTCAGACAAGAACGAACTCTTCAACCTAAAGGGTAAGAAGGGCATGGAGATTGACATTCCTCAGATTCCCGACCTCATTGTCGACAATACCGATCGCAACCGCACGTCACCCTTTGCCTTTACCGGCAACCGATTCGAGTTCCGTGCACCTGGTTCAAGCGTTAACTGCGCCTCGGCCATGATAGCCCTGAACGCAGCAATGGCCGAATCCCTGAACGCGTTCAAGGAGCGTGTGGATGCAAAGATTAAGGCTGGCGAGGCCAAAATTCCTGCTATTCTTGAGGTGTTGAAGGACGACATCAAGAGCTGCAAGCCCATCCGCTTTGATGGCAACGGCTACTCGGAGGCATGGGTAAAGGAGGCCGCCAAGCGTGGACTGGACGTCGAGCGTTCGTGTCCTGTCGTGTTCGAACACTATCTCGACGACAGCAGCATCAAGATGTTCGAGTCAACCAAGGTAATGACTGCCAAGGAGTTGGAGGCTCGCAACGAGGTCAAATGGGAGATGTATGTGAAGACCGTACAGATTGAGGCCCGCGTGCTGGGCGATTTGGCCATGAATCACATCATACCCGTATCGACGCACTACCAGTCGCAGCTCATCAAGAACGTACAGGGCATGAAGAGCGTCTTCTCATCAGACAAGGCTGAGCGTCTCAGTGCCCGAAACATGAAACTTATCGAAGAAATCGCCGAACGTACGGAGAAAATTGAGCAGTTGGTCGAGGAGCTGACGGAAGCCCGTCGCGTGGCCAATCGCATCGAGAACATCCACCAGCGCGCCATCGCCTATCACGACACTGTCTGTCCGCACATGGAGAACATTCGCCACGAGATAGACAAGCTGGAACTCATCGTGGAGGACGGCCTCTGGACACTGCCCAAGTACCGGGAACTGCTATTCATCAGATAGAACAGAACCATTAAGACATAATATGATAACAAGACTTATTATTACAACATTCATCGCCGGCTGGCTGTCCACTGGAAGCATGCAGGCACAAGTGTCGACGAACCCCAACAAGTATCTCGGCAATATTACCACATGGAACAGCGTGGATGCCGGAAACGGTATCCCCCAGTTCTACACACTCTGGAATCAGATTACCTGTGAGAACGAATCGAAATGGTCTTCGGTAGAGGGTACTCGTGGTACTTTCAGCTGGAGTGGAGCCGATAGAGCTTTCAACTATGCTAAACAGCACAATTTCACCTACAAGTTCCATGCCCTTGTATGGGGTGCCCAGTATCCTGGCTGGCTGACGTCATTGTCTGCTACTGAGCGCTTAAAAGCTATTACCAACTGGTTCGATCAAGCCAGTGCACATTACAAGACCCTGCCCATGATTGACGTCGTGAACGAGGCCGTGGGCATGCACCAGCAGGGCAACCCAATGATGAAGGAGTCACTGGGCGGTGGCGGCAAGACGGGCTACGACTGGCTCATCAAGGCCTTTGAGATGGCCTATGAACGCTGGCCAAATGCCATTCTTATTTATAATGACTACAACTCCATTCAGTGGGACATCGACAACTACATCGACCTTGTCCGCACGCTACGCGATGCTGGAGCGCCCATTGATGCTTACGGAAACCAGTCGCACGACGTGAACGATATCAGCGTAACCGACCTGAAGAATGCGCTGAAAAAACAGCAGGACGCATTGCAGATGCCGATGTTCATTACGGAGTTAGACATTGACAAAGCCGACGACACTCAGCAGAAGAATCAATATAAAAACATCCTCCCCATTATGTGGGAAGCCCCTTACTGTGCTGGTGTCACCCTATGGGGCTATGTTCTTGGCAAGACTTGGGTAGACAACTCCGGACTATACAGGGACGGTGTTGAGCGTCCGGCTATGACATGGATTAAGGAGTATATGGAAACCGATGCTGCCAAGAACGCTGTGGGACCATTCCCCGGCACCAAGAAAGAGGCTTCTATCTATATCCGTCCTGCTTCCATAAAAGTGGCCAAGGGTGACTCCATGTCCGTCATGATACGTGCAAAAATGGCCACCAAGACCATTGAGAAGGTGGAACTCTATGTAGGCTCAAAGCTGGCAGCCACCATGACAGAGGCTCCCTATCTGGCCAAGGTAGCGTCGACTACCATAGGATGGAACACACTGAAAGCCATCGTTACCACTACCGACGGCACGACCTACGAGCGACGAGGACGCATCAACGTGCTCTCTTCAACCACCAAGCGCACGCCTTATTCTGAAGCCATCCCCCAATTGCCCGGTACCATCAATATCACCCAGTACGATAAGGGTGCGTCGGGTGTTTCATACAACAATGCTTCACGCAGCACTGAAATTACCAAAGACGATCAGTGGATGGAGTACACGGTGGACGTAGCTGAAGACGGTGTATATGCATTCGATGCCGAAGTAGCCTCGAACAAATCGACAGGTTCATTCCATCTTGCCGAATACACGTTTGACAACATCAATGTCCTGTCAGAATTCGTATCCGTTCCCAAGACTGGCGGCACAAACGTCTACAAGACACTACACGGACTATTGCAAGTACCCCTGACAGCTGGCCGCCACGTGCTGACCCTTCTCGTCGACAAGGGCGGATTCTACATTAAAAACATAAAGTTCAGCCGCTACGAAGAGAACAAAACCATCATCTCCATCATCTCAAACATCAAGCCCAGTACTACTATTAATGTAGGCGATACTGCCGTCATCACCGTGACATCAAGATCTAACTCCAGTGCAACCACTGTCGACCACGTGGACGTCTATGCCAACAACCTGCTTATCGGCACTCTGAACAAGGCTCCTTACAAATTTGAATTCGTTCCTAATGAAAAAGGAGCATACAGTATCGTCGCTATAGCTACAGGTACTGATGGCAAGTGCCGCACATCCGCAGCCAAAGCGATGACAGTCAACGGAAAACGCATACCATACAAAACCGTCAGTCTGCCTGGCACCATTGAGGCCGAGGACTTCGACATGGGCGGCGAGAGCCTCTCCTTCAAAGACAGCGACGCAGACGACCAAGGTGGGGCGGGCTATCGCACCGACAACGAGGGTGTCGACATCGTGAAGAGCGGCAACAGATATGTGCTGGGCTACACCGTTGCCGACGAGTGGACGGAATATACCGTCAACGTGACGCAGGCAGGCAAATACAGCTATGAGGCCACGGTATCGTCGGGCACTACGGGTTCTGGATTCACTATCGGACTGAAGAACGGCAGCAGCATTACCAGTCTTGCCAAAGTCAACGTGCCGAAAACAGCCGACAACAGTTGGGACACCTACACCACAGTGAAGGGCAACTTCAGTACAGCCCTTAAAGAGGGGCAGCAGATACTGCGTTTCACCATCAATGGTGCCAATTGCAATATCGACAAGGTGAAGTTCGAATGTACGGAACCTGCCGATGGCATCATGACGCAGACAGCCGCTCCCACCAACGCCACCGTCTACAATCTCTATGGTGTACCAGTGGGCACGACGGCCGGTTGGCAAAGTCTGCCACGAGGACTATACATCGTAAACGGACGAAAAGTAAAGAAATAAGGAATCTAGGACAAAACAAAAAAGAGTTCACTTCACACTGTGGAACTCTTTTTTTTGTTATTTTTCAAAATGCTGATAGTCTTTCAACGACCGCCAAGCCCCACCCCACTTAAAGCCGTGCTTGACGAAGAGGCGATAGCACAGGTCCTTCTGCGTTATCTTATACTTAAACGACTTCCTGCGGTCAACGTAAGGATGCCCCGTCGTTGGCTGCACCAACAGCGTACCATCTTTCTTCCTTCTTACGCAAGGGTTGTATAGCGGATTCACGTCAATGGCCATTCCCTGCGCATGCTTCGACAACTTGCTGCTGCCCTCCACCGTTCGGTAGCAGTAGCACGACGTATTGTTGGCCTGCATCGACTGCTCATCGTCGTCCGCATACTCTGAAATGGGACGTATGCGCTCTATGGGGTATTTCGCCTTGTACAACTCCGCGAATATCTCACGCAAGTCCTGGGCTATGACCTTGTTGCACACTAGCACGCCCTCGTGCGTCCTGCCCTCAAAGTCTACGTGCTTCACCTGCAGTGTGTCCAACACCACGCCCCTCGGCTGTGCCGTCGCCAGACAGCCCACAGCCAACAACCCTAAAGAAATAGCAATTATTCGTTTCATGCCTGCAAAAAGTATTATAGTGTTAAGATATCCAGTGGATGATGGGCAAACGTGGTGCCACCATGTGACAAGAGGAATTCCTGGCTGCGAAAGCCCCACAGCACACTGATGCAGGGCAGGCCGGCATTGCGGGCGGTCAGAAGGTCGACGTCGCTGTCACCAACGTACACAGCGTTGTGGTCAGCATTCTCGACGCTGACATTCAGCTGGCGCAGAGCCTCGTAGACGGTGTCTGGCGCAGGTTTCTTATGAATACCTGCCGACTCATGTTCGCCAATGGCCACAGGGATTTCTGGGAAGAAATGACGGACAAGTTGCTGTGTGGCCGCCATCATCTTGTTGCTGACTACCGCCATGAGACAACCACGTGTCTTCAGTTCGCGGATGAGTTCGGGAATACCGTCGTAGGGACGTGTGGTGTCGAGCGAGTGTTGCATGTAATGTTGGCGGAAAGTGGCGAAGACAGCTTCGAATTGAGGATTCTGCGCACCATCGGGCACGGCACGTTCCATCAGCAGCCGCACGCCATTGCCCACGAAGCCGCGAACAGCATCCATCGAGTGTGTCGGCATGCCGTGCTGGCGCAAAGCATAGTTCACGCTATTAGCCAAATCCTGCAGGGTGTCGAGCAGGGTGCCGTCGAGGTCGAAAACATAAATATTGAACATTGAACTATAAATGTTAGCGCCGTGAGCGCTGAATCATCGTCTTTACCTTATTATTATATTTAGTAGCCTGAAGCAGTTCCTCGATGGTGAGGTGCATGCGATACTGCCAACGGTTGTAGGGATCGCTGGGCACATTGATGCGCTCGTCCTGCGGATTCTTCCGTCGCAACTCAGAGTCCATAGCTAGCCAGTCTTGCAACTGCAGGATACAAAGCATTGAAGGACAATACAGGTGGCGGGCAATAATCTCCTCGGCCAGGTGGGCAGGTAACTGCTCAGGTGCCCTACCCTCCTTCTGCAACATGGTGACGTAGAAGCGCTGACGACGCTCAGGCTGCTCTTGCCACCACTGGCGCAGGGGTGCCATATCGTGGGTAGAGATGGTGCAAACCGAGCGGATGGGATTGGCATCCAGATGGGCAAACTCGAAGCCCTGCTGTTTGGGCATCTGCTGTATTTCGAGCGTGAGGATGCGCAACTGGTCGAGCACGGGTTCTACGCAGTCGGGCAACATGCCCAAATCCTCCGCACATATCAGCATGCGGCAGTCCTTCAAGACGGCAGGAAGACGCTTAAGGGCCTGCTGTCCCCAGAAGAAGGAGTGGCGCTGATAGAAGTAGTTGTTGTAGAGTCGCATGAAGGCATCTTTTTCCTCAGACGACAGGGCCTCGTAGATGGGTTCGCCCAACACACCGATACGCGGATGGTACATATCGGGCTGATGAGGATCCTCGACAAAGAGCACGTCGCTAATCAATCGCATCAGTCCCTCGCGAATCCATAGGCTACTCTCGTCCCTCTGCTCGGCAAAGGCCTCAGCCACCTTCCGCTGGGTATTGAATTCGGGTTGCAGATCGTAAAGTCCGTAGGCCTTACGCAGCAAGAAATTGTCACGAACGTACTGTGCATGGATGCCAAACAGACGCTCTATCAAACGGTCGTTGACGAAGGGTTTGGTAAAGAGTTCCTTGCGGAAAGGCAGGCCGAACCATGCTATCTCATCAGCCGTCAACGGAAGGGCTGGCGAGAAATGGCCCAACAGGCCATAGAGGGCATCCTCTGGTATTTCCCAGATGCGGAAGAAGCCCAACACATGGTCTATGCGCAAGGCATCGAAATATTGAGACATATGGTTGAAGCGGTGGCGCAATAGCTCTACCAACGACAGTTTTCCGCCTTTCACTTTTACACCTTCATTCCAATTATACGTGGGAAAACCCCAGTTCTGTCCCTGATGTGAGAAGGTATCAGGTGGTGCACCCGTCTGGGAATCGAGATTGAAGAGTTCAGGATACTGACGCGTCTCCACGCTGTCACGATTGACACCGATAGGCAAGTCGCCCTTCAGTACGACGCCCTTCTCTCGGGCATAGTCGGCAGCAGCCTTCAGCTGTTGATGCAGCAGGTATTGCTGGTAGTAGATGAAGTCGGAGGCCTGAGGGCTGAGGTATGATGCATAGGGCTGAAGCCAGTCCTCATTGTCCTTCACGAATTCCTTATAGTCCCTGGAATCAAGTACAGCCTTGCCCTGCTCTTCAAATAGCATCTGCAAGTATTCCGACTTGACACGCTCCACAGCCTCGTAGTCACTATACGGCAGGGCGTTCAGTTCCTGACGACGTCGCAGGAACTTAGTCATCTGTGTCTTGGAACGCAACGTACCAGCTGCCTCGAGGTCGATATAGTGTGGATGCAAGGCAAACATGCTGACGATATTATAAGGATAAGAGTCGTGCCAACGACCATCCGTCGTAGTGTCATTGACGGGCAACAGCTGAATGAACTTCATGCCCGTAGCCACAGCCCAGTCCACAAAACGCTTCAGGTCGCCAAAATCGCCCACACCGTAGGAGTGCTCGCTACGCAGCGAGAACACAGGAATGGCCACACCAGCTGCCCGCCACGTTTCTTCGGCAAGACGTAGATGTCCACCATAAAGCACCAGCACCTGTCCGTCAGGAATCTCGTTTGTATTTCCATCGACAGAATTGATGGACACAAGGCGGTTTTCGCCCTCTTCCCAAGCTACCAATTCGTGGGTCTGACTATCCACCACCACATATTTATATTCTATCGGCATGAGCCACCCCTGAGCATTGACCGTCAGCATCCACTCGCCATCACCCGCATACTCCATAGGCAGATAGCGACTGGTGTTCCAAGACCCGATAGCGGGGTGCGAACCACAGACAGCCACCAACTGTCCTGGCTTTAACTGCGGGGCCGACACGCGAAACAAGATGGTGCGACGGAAAAGGGGCAGACGAAGCACCTCTAAGCTGTTGACTATTGGCTTTTGGCAACTAGCCAATCGGCCTTGAGTGGTCTGATAGGCAGCGGAATACAGGTGCATGGGCAACGGACGGTCGCGCCACTCGTCTGGAAACACGTAATCCTTGGTGGCATCAAAATGGTAGATGCGCGGCACCATATCCCACTCCTTGCGCAACACCTGTCCATCGGCATTTTCCACCTGATAGCGGTACTGGATGTGCGACAAAGGGTGCTGACGACTCATCAGCGCCGATGTTTCGAGCGTCCACAGTTCACCTTCCTCCGTCTGCATCAGCAGGTTCTGATGGCGCACCGTGCCGTCCTGACTGTGAAAATCAATGCTGACATGCAGACTTTCGCCCCATGCCGTATGGTAATGTATAGAGAATCTCAGCTTCATCGTATGCAAACTTTTCTGCAAAGATACAAAAAAGTTTAGAGTTGAGTGCTTAAAGTTTAGAGAAATTTTGTAATTTTGCAGCGAAAAAACAAGAAAGCGATGAAAAAACTGAATTCTCAGACCGTTGGTCAGAGTGTGGCGTTGCGATCACGCATTTATCTGTATGTCGCCGCAGCGGCTTTGCTGCTCATCATAGGTATAATTGCCTTTTATGCTTTCACGCCTGTGTCGAAGGCTGACAGCACGCAATATCTGTATATTGACGACGACGATACGCAGGACTCTGTCATCATACACTTGAGTGCCATGAGCCACACGGCAGGAATGACAGGACTCGCCCCACTGATGCGCCATAGCAACTATAGCAAAAACATCCGTACAGGTCGTTATGCCATCGAGCCTAAAGAAGGTGCCATTGCCGTATTCCGTAAACTAAAGAACGGCCAGCAGGCAAGCATGCACCTTACTATTCCGGAAGTACGCACCATGGACCGTTTGGCCAGCGTTCTAGGCAAGAAGCTGATGCTCGACTCGGCAGCAATAGCCAGTGCATTATATAGCGAGGAGGTGTGCCAAAAATATGGGTACGACACGTGTACTGTTGCCGCCATGTTCGTACCCAACACTTACGATGTGTACTGGAATATGAGCATCGATGCCCTCATGCAGCGTATGGAGAAGGAACACGACCGTTTCTGGCAAGGCGACCGTGAGTCAAAGGCTGCACAGATGCAACTGACACCTATTGAGGTTTGCACACTCGCCAGCATCATCGATGAAGAAACGTCGAACAATGCAGAGAAGCCCATGATTGCAGGCATGTATCTGAATCGTCTGAAGACAAATATGCCACTACAGGCCGACCCCACCATCAAGTTTGCACTAAAACAGTTCGAACTAAAGCGTATCTGGCAGAAATTGCTCACTATCCAGTCACCCTACAACACCTACAAGAATATTGGTCTGCCTCCTGGTCC
The DNA here is from genome assembly GCA_902762565.1 of uncultured Prevotellaceae bacterium. Taxonomy (GTDB): domain Bacteria; phylum Bacteroidota; class Bacteroidia; order Bacteroidales; family Bacteroidaceae; genus Prevotella. Next base: position 2,996 of record CACWOS010000005.1, on the reverse strand, counting down.
CATCAAGATTGCCAGCATTCAGGGCATTGATGCCGTGCTGAATGCTGCCAGCCACGATTACCTGTATATGTGTGCCAAGGAGGACTTTTCGGGCACTCACAACTTTGCCCGCACCTATCAAGAACACCTTAAAAACGCCGCTAAGTATACCAAGGCCCTCAACGAACGAGGCATTAAATAATAAATGTAATAAATGTATTTTAAAAGACAGTTTAACCAGCGCAAGGCCATCCGTTTCCGACAGTTTTCCAGGAAAGGATATGCCCTGTTTGCTTGTTTGGGACGCGTCGTCACCATCGGTGTGTTGAGTGTGGCTACGCTGCGTTCTGCAGCTGTTACCACTGACAGTGTATCTGTGGTTGGCGATGTTTATGTGGTTGGCGATTCTGTTGCCAACACCCCCGACAAGGAGGCAACCCTCGACGATGTCGAGGTGACAGGCTCACGCGCTCCGCTTGCACTTGGACAAGCAGCGAGAATGGTCACTGTACTGACGCGCGACGATATTCAGGCGGCGCCAGTACAAAGTATTAACGATTTACTGAAGATGGCTATTGGCGTCGATGTACGCCAGCGCGGGCCGTTGGGTGCCCAGACGGATGTCGGCATCCGAGGCAGCACGCAGGAACAGATTACCATTCTGCTGAACGGTATCAACATCTGCGACCCTCAGACGGGACACAACGCCTTCGACCTGCCCTGCGACCTCTCGGACATCATCCGCATCGAAGTGTTGGAAGGCCCTGCCTCCCGCGTCTATGGCACCTCATCGCTTGTGGGCGCCATCAACATCGTGACGAATGACGGAAAAAGCAAGCGCTCAGAGGTAAGAGTAGAAGGTGGCTCCTTTGGCTATCTGTCAGCAGCGGCAAAATTGTCAATTGTCAATTCTCAATTGTCAATTAATTACACCCGCAGCGATGGTTATCAGCGTTCGAAAGCAGGTGCATTGAACAGTGACTACAGTGGTGTGAAAGCCTTTTACCAGGGCGCCTACACCAAAGAGCAGATACGTCTGAACTGGCATGCTGGCATAAGCAGTAAAGGCTGGGGTTCGAACACCTTCTATAGTGCCAGATACGACGAACAATACGAGCACACCACCAAACTGTTTACGGCCTTGCAGGGTGAGACAGAAGGTTTCATCCATTTCCGTCCTGCCATCTACTGGAATCGTTCGTACGACCGCTTTGAACTGATTCGCGGCTCAGAGGCGAAAGTGCCTTTCAACCATCATCGGACGGATGTCTTCGGCATCAATCTGAACAGCTATTTCGACTGGCAATGGGGACGAACGGCCTTGGGTGCGGAATTTCGCAACGAAGACATCGTCAGCGGCAATCTGGGCGAACCGCTGAACAATCCGCATGGCCATTACAAATACGGTCTGAACCGCTCGAACCTATCGTTCTATTTGGAGCATAATCTTCTACTGAAAAAGTTTACCATTTCCGCAGGTCTCATTACCGTAAAAAATACGTGGAACGAAATGCCCTTCACCCTTTATCCAGGCATCGACGCGAGTCTGCGCCTGGGCGACCATTGGAAGCTGTATGCCTCGTATAATGCTTCGTTGCGCATGCCCTCGTTTACGGAACTCTACTATAGTGTAGGCGGACATAAAGCCGACAAATACCTGAAGGCAGAGGAGATGCAAGCATTAGAAGGAGGCGTAAAATACAGTTCTCGCTGGCTTACCGTTCATACCAGCATCTTCCATCACCATGCCCGCAACATGATTGACTGGGTGATGGACACGCGAAACGCCGACCCCGTCTGGCAGAGTGTCAACCACACCAAGATCAATACACTTGGCGAGGAGATCACCCTAAACTCTCAACTCTCATCTCTAAACTTTCAACTCTCCTACTGTCACCTGCATCAAAGCAAGGACGAACAGCCATTCCTGCAGTCGCAATATTCGCTGGAATATCTGCGTCATAAGATGACAGCCCAAGTACAGATGCACCTATGGGAGGCCTTCGACCTGACGCTGAACTATCGTTGGCAGGACCGCATGGGGTCATACACCACCGTCGATGGTGAGGTGCGCGCCTATCACCCCTACTCCGTTGTTGACGCCCGACTGTCTTGGGACCAAGCAGGTTACGCCATCTATCTGGAAGGAAATAATCTGACAAACCATCGCTACGTAGATTATGGCAACGTAGTACAGCCTGGATGCTGGATAACAGCAGGAATTAAACTCAAGGTGTCTGATTTTTGGGGTGACTAGATAAAGAATAAACGAAAAGAGGGCTGGCAGCAATGTCAGTCCTCTCGTTACTTCTTACGTTTGTATCAGACGAACTTTCCTGCGATTACCCGTTGGCCTGACTGCGAAGTGGAGCCAGTAGGTGCCGCGTGGCGAACGCTCTAACAGCAATTCGTCGAAGTCCTCCTGCCTCTCATCGCTGATGTCGAGCAGAATGCTAGCGTAGCGGATTAATTGTTCCATACCCGCCACGTGGATATCCACAGCACACCCCGTCAAGTGGTTCGAGCCTGTCACACCACCTACAGCCTTGTTCACTGCCTCTGAGCGATAGCCAGAGTTGATGATGATAGGGGCATCGCCCTCACCATAAATGTTGTTCCATCGCCTTCTCAGTTCTTCCAACCACCCGCAGAGGCGCTTCAAATTCTCGATATATACGTGCGAAGGGATGTTTCTGTCCTGCGTTTTCGCACTTGTTTTGCAGAGCTCCCCCAGCGTGAAATGCTGGGAGAGTCGTGCTTGCTTGTTGATTTCTACTTGTGCCATATTATCTTTTTGAACTGCAACACTGCAACAACTGCAACATCACTTTGTCTTTTTATTTACGTTGATTGGCGTGCTTTCAGGGAAAGCGATGCTATAAGCTTTATCGAGGGCTTTCAGGTCAACTTTGTAAAAACTGATGCCCGTCTTGAGAGACACGATAGCACGGAGTAATTCACGATGCTTACGAGGATAAAGTGAGGGCGTTTGAAGTTCGTCCCAGCCTGCCTGATTG
>CACWOS010000004.1 GCA_902762565.1 uncultured Prevotellaceae bacterium | reverse complement strand
CACCATTAAGCAAGTACCGTGAACTGTTGCCTGACAGATGGGCAACAATGTAAACAATCGTCATTGATTTTGCAAGGCGTAACATCAGAGACGCTTACTTTCCTCCAGACTCTGCATTCTCTATCCACGGGGCCGAATAGTTGCGGCATGTAAACGTAATCGTGCCTCCATCAGTGGGGATATGATAGATTCCGTCAGTCTTTTGTATCTGCACTTCGGCCTCCCACATCATAGAGTCCCAGTTACCATCCTTTTTGTCGTTGTTGTCGCAAGAGGCGAGGGAGAGCATGGCAGCAATCATCACGAGGATGTTTCTCCACAATTTCATGGCTTTCATATTACTATTTGATTCGTTTTAAAAGAGTATAACTTCCTGTTAATTGTTTTCTGACCGCAAATTTACGCATTATTTCCGAAGTATACAAGTTTGTGGTCATAAACTTGTGTACCAAACAGAAATAATCACCTTCTCCGACCCCAATAATTAACGAAAACTATAACTTCCCGTCTCCACCACACTCCGTACAACTGCCATTCCCCCAGCAAGTCGGACACTTGCCGTTGGCAGAATACCTTCCGCATTGCTGGCATTCGTACCCTCCTGTCGACCATCCCGTACCGCCACACCAAGAACACTTACCCGTGCCGCCACAATCGGAGCACTTGCCTGTACCATAACACTTCCAGCAAGTAGAGTTGCCACTGCCGCTACCACCTGCAGTTGTTTCTGTGTAGCCCTTTCCACCGCAATTGCTGCACTTCTTGCCGCTTTCACCATTGCAACCAGCGCACTTGCCCGAATTATAGCACTGACACTTGTCGCTGATATACCAAGTATTGCCCGTCCAAACTTCTTTATAGTGGCCACATCGTTGCCTTATAGAAAAATCACCTCCTAAATCAATCCATCCCGACCCGTTACACGTGTCACAAGTGCCGTCGCCATGACACCATGTACAAACACCCTTATTGTTACAATCAACACACTGACGAGTGCCCGTACCATTGCAGGACGAGCATTGCGTTCGGATGACGTTGTTGTTGCTATCTTCCTTATCGGCAGAATCGTCTCCCCCACACGAAACAAAAGACAAAAAAATCATCACTGCCACTGTGGCAGCGGAAATTGCATAAAGTTTATTATTCATAGTTTTATTGAAATTAAAAAGGCGTAACTATTCGTTGATTATTAGCACTCTATTTTGCGATGAATGTTTGGCGGTATTCGAATTCAAAGAACAAGAGCAAAAGCTCAATATCTATGTATAAGTACGAACAGAAACGCTAATCTGTAAGTTAATAATAAATTGGTAATAATTCTCTCTGTGACCTCGTGAGACTGAGCCTCACAATCAGGTCGTAGCGTTACTTTCGTTCTGTTTCTATGTCATCGGCATTTCGTTTTAAAGGGTTATACATTATTACATTACTTCTCTATAAGATTCTTCAATTTGTCGACAAGTTCTTTTACTTGCGGGATGTATTCTTCGATGTCCGCACGTTCTACATCAATAAAGTCTTCATAATCGCCTTCGTGACGAAGTTCGAACATCACTTTAAACAAAGACCCTTCTTCAATTGTCAGAATACCTGTCTTGACAAAATTCAAATGCATCTGGGTAATTAACCCAGAATGACGCTTGGTAGCAATACCTTTGCTTAATAGCAAAGCAGAGGCTGCGTAGTACAAGGCATAATACAACCTGTTTGCTGCAAGATTATATCGTCCTGCATCAGTTAGGAAAAGGGCATCGTCAAGTGCAACATCTGCCTTTTCCTGACGATAGGCTATCATAGCCTCTCTACTTTCATTATCTAGACTCATATTGCAATACCCTCTGTCATAACATTGTGTTTGAAAAGCGTAAGGGGCCCATCTTCCCACTGTTTACGAGTATAAGGAAAAACGTTGATTTCTTCACCTAACTCGAGTCCTTTATCCCATATTGGATACTGAAGATTGCTACGATCTTTTAAAGTAAGACGTGGCTTGTCAACTATAGCCAAAACGTCCCAATCGCTGTCCTCACGAGCATCGCCACGTGCACGCGAACCATAGAGAATGATTTGCGCTGTTGGCTCTGATGCTCGGATTGTATCGCGAATCAGACTGATGATTTGTGCTCGTTTATCGTCTCCCATAGACATCTGCTTTAATTGTTTCGCACGCTTTTGTGTGCAAATATACACATAATTTCCGAATAAACGAATAAAGTTGCGAAAAAAGTTCTAACTGTGCAGGTACATTCTTCTTTACTTGCCCCATACTCGTCTGGTTTGTAGCAGGACGCTAAACAGGATAAGGGCAATACCTATATAAAAGGAGAAATTGATTTCGCGACCTTCACCGAAGATGAGGAAGGCAAGGATGATGGTGTAGCAGGGCTCGAGGTTGTAAGTCAGATTGACTGTAAAGGCTGAGAGGCGCTTCAGAGCCTGAATCTGCAGGAGATACATGCCAACGGTGCAGAAGAGCGCGTGACAAAGCATGAACCAGAGATTCGAACCTTCAGGGATGACTACAACAGATGTCTCTGAGGGGAAGAACGCCAAATAAACGGGAATAATGGCTGACACCAAAACAAGTCCTCCTGACATCTGATACATCAGCACAGTGCGACTGCGTACACCCACACTAGCCTTCTTATTGCAGATAGCATAAAGAGCACAGACAGCGGAAGACACAACGCCAATCATAATACCATAGCGATAACGGGCATCGAAAGAGAAGATGCAGAACACGCCAGCAACGGTAATCAGCGAAAACAACAGCTCGAGCCAAGAGAATCGTCTCTTGAAGATAAGTGGCTCGAAAATTGCCGTGAAGAAGCCTATCAGCGAGAAACAAATCACACCGATAGAGACATTAGATGCCTTGATGCTGCCGTAGAACAGAATCCAGTGGAAGCCTAACAAGGCACCACAGCCACAGAGTTGCAAGAACTTGCGCCATCCGATGCGAGGCAAACCAGTAAATACCAATAGTATCGCGCTCGTAAACAGCATCCGATACCACACAATATCCACTTCGTTGAGCGTAATGAGTCGTCCGAACAGACCTGTAAAGCCTGCCAACATCACACTCAGATGCAACTGCACAAAGCCTTTCCTCGTCTCGTTTATCATTTATGGCTATTCTGCTGACTGGTATAGAAATCAGTAATACGCACCAAGGCCCGTGAGCAGACGGGGCAGAAATCCTCTACTTCGTTAATCTTCATACGGCACTCTTGAGCCGGACGATAGACGCCCTTCGACTGGTAGCCACCACCCACGAAAACGCCCAGCCGCTGCGTAGCAGCATTCAACTGACGGCGCTCTTTATCTGTTTTAATCTGCTTATAATTGGGCAGTTTTATTGGAGGTGTGGGTATTTTTGTTCCTGCTGGCAGCATATCGGCCCACTTCGAGCCAAAATCCTTCAGCGTAGTCAAGTTAGGTTCCCAAGGTTCCGTATCGGCAGGATACATCGTCTCGTAGCTGTCATCGTAGAAGTATTCATCGCCCAGGCCACCATAAGCGTGGCCGAACTCATGCACCAGCACCTGACGGAACGTTGGATGGTCGCTGGTGGTAACGGTAAGCTGGTTGTAGATGCCGCCGCCACCATAGGTGTCGCTGTTCACCAACACGATAATATGTTCAAAGGGAATACCCGCCAGCAGGTCGTAAAGGCGGTGCATATCGTGAGTCATAAGATAACGGTCAGAGTAGAAGGTGTCGTAGTGCGTGCCAACAGCCGTCGAATGCCAACGGCCCAAATGAGGTATTGAAGGTCCGCTGTCTGCCGACTCAGCAGCAACGACAACCACATTAAAACGCGACTTCATCGAGGTAAACGGCTCATGGGCAAAAAGGGCATCAACCACACGCTGGCAGTCAGAATAGAACTTTTCCATCTGGCTATGGGTATAGCCTTCAGCCACAACGGCCAGGTCAATACACCTCGTGATGTCTGGTTCGCCATCCGACTGCGCCTGCCCCTTCCACATATAACGGAAGGGGACCTGAGGCTCCTTTACCTGACGGATGAGTATATCTGCAGGATTGAGCGTATGCTGCAACTGTCCTACCACCTTGCCATGAAAGTTGGTCAGCGTGATGTTTATATCAACAGGATGCTTGGGCAAGGGCACGTTGAAGGAAACGTTGAATGCGCGGTTCACACGGGTAGCCTCCTCGGAAGCCTGCCATTCCTGAAACAGCGTAGAGAACGTGTGTACATAGAGTTGACGCCCAGTTGCGTGGTCGCTCAATATCAGCTGACCATTTCCCTTTAAAGGCATGTCGGCAAGCCTGTTTTTGCGGCCTGCCCAACGAGACATCCTGCTGGCCTTACCGAAGTATATATGCTGCTCGTGATTGTTGCCTGCCAGCACATAATCAAGACGCAAGGTGCTGTCGGCAAAGTGTTCATCAAAAGCCTGAGCGCCCGCTATAGCCGTCATACACCAAAAAGCCACCAATGTCAATAACAACTTCTTCATTCGCCATTTTACATTAATGATAGTTTTCATGTGCAAAGTTAAGCAATCTTTTTGATAATCCCAACAATCCGTTACCTTATTTCTTTTTTGAGCAAAAAGCCCCATCTCTCCCGGCCTCTCCGGCAGACATTTGCGGACGAAAGCCTTCAGCCTAAAAAGAACAGGCTGACGCCAACGACGGAAACAAAGGCGCCAACAATAGCCTTCCAGGTAATCTTCTCATGAAAGAGCCAATACGAGGGCAGAAGAATGATGATGGGCGTCATAGCCATCAGCGTGGAGGCGATGCCTGCTGCCGTATATTGTACAGCCATCAGCGAGAAGCCGACACCCACGAAAGGTCCGAAGATGGTAGTGGCAGTAGCAACAGTAAGTCCTTTCCTGTCGTGCATAGCCTCACGTAAAGGAGCCATTCCATCGCGAAAATAGAGCAATAGCGAAAAGCCGACGATACCAGCAATGCAACGGTAGAAATTGGCGCTGAAAGGCACCAGCCATTCAGGCATCGCAGCAGACACCTCGTAATGATCCATACCTATCTTGCTCAATACCAATCCCACACCTTGACACACAGCCGCTCCAATGGCAAACAGAACACCATTGAGGGGAAGCTTCAAGGACACCTTATGATGCTCACCTCGTCCAAGTACGGAAATACTGATTCCAGCGAGCGTTACCAGCATCGCTATGATGCTCATCGCCGTCATCTGTTGCCCCAACGTCACCCATGCCATCAGAGCTGCCGACAGCGGGGCCAACGTCATAAAGAGCTGGCCATAGCGCGAACCTATAATAATATAGCATTGAAAGAGGCAGAAATCACCAATGACATAACCCACCAGTCCTGATAGCAGCATCCACCCTGTTGCCTCTGTCGAGACACCTGTGGGTAACGGATTGCCCGTCACCACCAAAAACAACACCAGCGAGAACACCAGTGCCAGCGCCATTCGCAGCACATTCAACGTCAGGTTGCCCAGCCGCTTCGAGCCGAACTCGCTAAGCAACGCCGTCGCTGTCCACGAGAACGCTACGCCTATCGATATCAGTTCGCCTAAATATGTCATCGTTTGTTTTTGTTTGGTCCTGCTATTATGCTCTATTATTCATAGTCGTCAATCACAGCGTTCATGAAGTCCATCATCGGCTTGGCAGCACGGAAAATCTGCTCCATTTCATCGAGCCAGCCGTCGCCCTCGAAGAACGATTCCGGCACCGCATGTCAGCAACAGTAGTCCTTCAGGCGCAGATAGTTCACGTGGGGCCAGTCTTTGGGAAAACCTGATGGACAGGTCTTCAACTTCGCCAGTCCGAAGCCTTGGGGCTGGTCCCAGCTGTCGATATTGGTCGGATCCTTGGTGCTGCTGGCCTCATCGCTGCCGAAGTATTTCAGAAATGCTTTGCTCTCCACACATTTGAGCCACTCAGCTGTATTCGCCATTATTTCGTTGCGACACGAGGTCAGGATGTTCGTCGGCAACCAGTAGTTGCCTACGGCCAGAAGACAATGGTCTGGCTCCAGATGGATATAGTAGCCGCCCCTCAATGCCTTTTTGCTCTTGGCATTGATATAGGCGCCAAAATGGTTCTTGTAAGGCGACTTATCGGCCGAGAAGCGCGTGTCGCGATAGAAACGATAGGTGCAGTCCTTCACCTGCACATGGGCTATTTCGGGGTCGAACGTCACAATACGCTCCAGCGCCTGCTGCACACCCCGTTCATACTCAGCCCTGACGGCCTCGTACTCCTTCTTGTGCTCCTGAAACCACTCGCGGTTATTATTAGCCATCACCTGGCGCAGAAATTTCAGTATTCTCTTCTGATCCATATCCTTCATTTGTAAATTTGGGCACAAAGGTACAAATAAAAATAATAACTACCACCATATCTTCAGAAAAGTTAGTTCCTTTACAGCCAGAACGAACGAGACGAAGAGAGGGTTTCTCGAGACGATGAGGGCCACGTAGATGCAGGGGACTGACTTTTGCAGGCCTCAGCTTTTCGGCTATAGGCAATCGGTTTTTGTTGGAAAGACCGTTGAAGATACAGGTGCAATGTTCAAGAAGCATTAGCGAGGAGGAGCTAAAAATGAAGACGAATGAATGCCTTCGTGCTGCACGACAAGGGGCAGTACTGGTGTCGCCCGCCATCTCAAAGGGTGAGAAGGCTATTATGAGGGCGGCATTCGAGAAAGGGTTACCGCTGGTTTATCTGCAGGAAAATGGTTTTACGGATTTGGCTAAGCCTAATGGTATGAGGATGGATGCTTGTGCCAGAGGGCAGCTACTGATACTAGCGCCTTGGGAGCATCATAATGAGAAGATAACGATTAAGCGCGGGCAATGTCTAGAGCTGAACGAGATGGCGAAGGCGATTTGCGAGGGTTGAGCGTTGAGTGTATTGCTATAGATAGAGCAACATTTGAAAGTTAAACGGTATTTTTCATTACTGACTATCTATTATCAATACTCTTGAAAAGAGTCAAGTAGCGCTGTGCACTCTGCTGACAGCGGTCGGCCTCGCTAAGGAACTTCTCAGGAATGGTCTTGCCTGTGTATTCGTCCTTAAAGATTCCTTTCTTCAGGGTCGCAATATCCAAATAGTCCAAAGGCCCTTCAAACTTCTTGGCATTGAAGCGCAACATACGCTGGCCGTCGAACCACATACGCAGTTCGTAAGGCCATATATCACCCCCACCCTCTACGTCAGGTGTGAGCGCATAGACGAACATCAGCTGACCCTTATCGTTATAGAGATACTCCTCATAGAATTCGCGGGCAGCGTAGTTATACTTGACCGTCGTGAAGCGCAGGTAGTGAGGTGGATAGGGGTCACCTTCCTCCTCTGGCTCCAGTTCGCCGTAGTACATGCGGATATTCTCGTGGTGCGGTCCTGTGGCAGGCAGATTCTGCACCACGCGCAAGTCGAAGTACTCAGGCGGGATGCCGTCCGACGGGAAGTTATCGCTCATTAGGGCAATCCATTCATGCACGCTCTGATACTCCTTACGAATGCTTTCAATAGTATGCTGGGCACTGGCCGTCAGCGTCCAAGCCATACAGAATAATAAGGTAAAAGTCGCTTTGCTCAGAATCTCAGGCGCCTTGTCTCTAATGTTCATAGCTTAATAGTGGTTTATATGACGCAAAGGTACAACTTTTTCTTCGATATGACAAATATCTCTATAAAAACCATACAGAAAAAAAGCGCTGCAGGCTTCTTTTCTGCAGCGCTATTATTATAAATAAGGTGTCATCGCTTCGGCGATGAGCTTGGCCTTGCCTCACAAGGGGGCACATTAACCAATAAAAGCTAATATGACATTGGCCACCTCTTCTTCGGTCTTGCCATCCATTTTAATGACTAGATCGTAGTTACGAGTGTCGTAGCGCGAGGTGTGGGCGTTGTTTTTCATATACTCCTCTCGCGTTTCGTCCACCATCTTGATAGCCTTCTTTGCTTCCTTCTCGCTAAGGTTCTGCTTTTCCATGACACGCTTCACACGATGTTCCATAGAAGCCTGAATAAGTATGTTCAGACGATTTTGATAGCCACTTGTAACGAAGAAGGCTGAACGACCAGCAATGACACACGACTGCTCATCTGCGATACTTTGTAAGATTTCCTTTTCGGCCTTCAACACAGCCTCTGAGGTTACCAGCCTTTTGTTTTCCTCGTCATAATACTCGGAAGAGTTTGCTGCCTCTTCTCCCAAAATCAACACTCGCTTAATTTCTTCCCACCAACTACGGTTAGTACCTTTCAGCTCCTCTATTTGATCCTTTGTCATATCAAACTTCTCTTCCAAAGGTTTAGTAAGCGCCTTATCGTAGTATGGCACACCCAGCTTTTCAGCTAATATGCGCCCAACGGTGCGACCACCGCTGCCCAACTCACGATTAATGGTGATGACAAATTTCTCGTTTTTATTCATAATATTTATAATTTCTCCTGATTCATTAAAAAATAAAGGTAATGAGGACATTTAGTCCCCATTACCTATTAACAGTTTTTAGTCAGCAAGCTTAGCCTTGATCATCTCGCGGTTCAGGCGAGCGATGTTGGCGATGGTCTCGTTCTTTGGACAAACTGCCTCGCAGGCGCGAGTGTTTGTACAGTTACCGAAGCCGAGCTCGTCCATCTTGGCAATCATGTTCTTCACACGACGGGCAGCCTCTACGCGGCCCTGGGGAAGCAGGGCGAGCTGGCTAACCTTAGACGAGACGAAGAGCATAGCCGAACCGTTCTTACAAGCGGCAACGCAAGCGCCACAGCCGATGCAAGATGCGCAGTCCATAGCCTCGTCAGCATCCTCCTTGGGAATCAGGATAGCGTTGGCATCCTGAGCCTGACCTGTGCGGATCGTGGTGTAACCACCGGCCTGGATAATCTTATCGAAGGCACCACGGTCAACCATACAGTCCTTGATTACAGGGAAGGCTGCAGAGCGCCAAGGCTCGACGGTGATGACGTCGCCATCGTTGAAGCGGCGCATGTAGAGCTGACAAGTGGTGGCACCACGCTCGGTGAGTCCGTGAGGTGTACCGTTGATGTAGAGCGAGCACATACCGCAGATACCCTCGCGGCAGTCGTGATCGAATACGAAGGGCTCCTTGCCCTCGTTGATGAGCTCCTCGTTCAGGATGTCGAGCATCTCGAGGAACGAGGTATCATCGGGAATATCGTGCATCTCGTGGGTGTCGAAATGTCCCTGGTCCTTGGGGCCATTCTGGCGCCAGAACTTTATTGTAAAGCTTATATTTTTTGCCATAATTTAAACGTTTTGGGGGTGCTGTGACACAGCACCAAACTCAACATTAGTTCTTATAATTACGTGTCTGTACCTTAATAGCCTCGTACTCCAGCGGCTCCTTGATGAGCTCGGGCTCGTTACCCTTGCCTTTGTACTCCCAGCAACCTACATAGAAGTAGTTCTCGTCGTCGCGCTTAGCCTCGCCTTCCTCGGTCTGATACTCCTCGCGGAAGTGACCACCGCAAGACTCGTTACGAGAGAGGGCGTCGAAGGCTACGAGCTGACCCATGGTGAAGAAGTCGCGCAGGTGGATAGCCTTGTCGAGCTCGATGTTCAGGCCTTCCTTCGTTCCAGGAACGAACAGGTTGGTGTCGAACTCCTTCTCCAGCTCGTGCATCTTCTTCAGACCGGTCTTCAAGCCCTCAGCTGTGCGACCCATACCAACGTACTCCCACATGATGTGGCCGAGTTCCTTATGGATAGAGTCAACAGAACGCTTACCCTTGATGTTCAGCAGACGATCAAGTTCAGCATTGACAGCTTTCTCAGCCTCGTCGAACTCAGGCAGATCGGTAGAAACCTTTGGCCATACAGCCTGATCGGCCAGATAGTTCCAGACGGTTAGCACCGTGGTCAGAGAAGTTACACTCACCGATAGCGAACAGACCAGGAATAGAAGTCTGCAGCTCGTAGTCAACCCAGATACCACCCATTGTGTAGTGGATAGCGGGATAGATCATCATTGGCTTGTAGTACTTAACACCGTTAATCTCGTTGGCAACATCGCCAGGGAATACGTCGGTGATCTCCTCATACATCTCGAAGAGGTTACCATAACGCTGCATGATGATGTCGATGCCCAGACGGTTGATAGACTCAGAGAAGTCGAGGAACACAGCCAGACCCGTGTTGTTGACACCAAAGCCCTTGTCGCAACGCTCCTTAGCTGCACGGCTGGCAACGTCGCGTGGTACGAGGTTACCGAATGCAGGATAACGGCGCTCCAGATAGTAGTCGCGATCCTCCTCAGGAATCTCCCAACCCTGCTTGGTTCCAGCCTGAAGTGCCTTAGCATCCTCAATCTTCTTGGGCACCCAGATACGACCATCGTTACGCAGTGACTCAGACATCAGCGTGAGCTTTGACTGCTTGTCGCCGTGAACGGGGATACAAGTGGGGTGAATCTGAACGTAAGAGGGATTTGCAAAGTAAGCACCCTTACGATAGCACTGAACAGCAGCAGTACAGTTACAACCCATAGCGTTGGTAGAGAGGAAGTAAGTGTTACCATAACCACCAGTAGCAATCACCACAGCGTTAGCGCTGAAACGCTCAAGCTTACCAGTAACAAGGTTCTTGGCAATGATACCACGAGCACGACCATCAACGATGACCACATCCTCCATCTCGTAACGAGTGTAGAGCTTAACCTTACCAGCGTTTACCTGACAGCTCAGAGAAGAGTAAGCACCCAGCAACAACTGCTGACCGGTCTGACCCTTGGCGTAGAATGTACGGCTTACCTGAGCACCACCGAATGAACGGTTGGCCAGCATGCCACCATACTCACGAGCAAAGGGAACACCCTGAGCCACGCACTGGTCGATAATATTGTTTGATACCTCAGCCAGACGATACACGTTGGCCTCGCGAGCACGATAGTCACCACCCTTCACGGTGTCGTAGAACAGACGGTAAACAGAGTCACCATCGTTCTGGTAGCACTTGGCGGCATTGATACCACCCTGAGCAGCGATAGAGTGAGCACGACGGGTCGAGCTTCAGCTTGTTCTTGGGGTTAACCAAGCGCTGGTGAGCCTTATATTCCTTCCATTTCTCAGGTACTGGACCTGCGGGAATCTTAGAATCAATTACTTTTGCCATAATTCTTTTTGTTTTTAAAGTTTTAAGGAGTTGCTGTAAAGCAACAAACTAAACATTACTGACAGCAGTCTGCAGCAGCCTCTTTACAACAGTCTAAAGCGCCGTTGCAAGCCTCACAGAGTGAAGGAGCGCAACCGAACCAGAAAGCCAATACCACTACGAGGAAGGCCAGCATCAGCAAGGTAACATAGATGCCACCAATCATCTTCCAACGGCAGAGCCAGGTCTTACCACTCCAACCGAGGGTCTGCATGGCACTCCAGAAGCCGTGAGTCAGATGGAACCAAATGGCCACGAGCCAGATGATGTAAAGCACGCTGAACAAAGGATTAGAGAATGTCTCCTTGATCCATCCGAAACCGTCGGCAGGACTCAAAGCAGTCTCCATACCTACGAGCTCGGCAAACATCATGTTGTACCAGAAGTTGAACAAGTGGAGCAACAGACCCAGGCAGATAATGATACCCAGCACGAGCATGTTCTTAGATGCCCACTCCACCTTGCCAGCATTTACCGTAGTAGCTACGTCATAGCGACTGTTGCCACGAGCGGTACGGTTCTGTGCAGTCAGGATGAATGCATAGACGATGTGAATCACAGCCAGAGCTGCCAGACCGAGTGTTGCCACAACGGCATACCAGTTGGCACCCAGCAATTCGCAAATCATGTTGTAAGCGTTACCAGAGAACAGCGCTACAACGTTCATGCATCCGTGGAATGTCAAGAACAGAATCAGCGCAATACCCGTAACGGACATTACAACTTTTCGACCGATTGATGAATTAATTAACCACATAAAATGAATTTAAATTATTAATAAATTGAATTTGAAATATACTATATATTAGGTAACACGCGCACATTTTAGGGTACAAAGGTACTAAAAAAAGATGAATCACGCAAACGTTTCCGTAAAAATATCTTTTATTTATACGAAATCCATTTGAATGTTTGGCATTTTGAGCCTCTTTTTGTATCTTTGCGGATTGAAATATGACACTAACACAATGTATAACTATGAATAAAAACATCGCCATCTTTACACTCACTTCTGAGTTGCACGATGAGAAGTCCGTCAGTACTGTAACCCATGAGTTTCTGACAAGTCTCGGTATTGAGTATGAGTTGAAAAGCAATGACTATAACAACTATGGAGCTGCCTGTCTGAACCTGATTTATGTCAGAACAGGAGGTACGGAAGGTATTTTTCTAAAACTTCTTCCTGAACTACAAGCCAAAAGCAACAGACCGTTCTATCTGCTGACATCAGGCAAGAGCAATTCGCTGGCTGCGTCAATGGAGATACTTTCATATCTGCGCCAACACAACATCGAAGGCGAGATCATTCATGGCAGTCCTGAATATATGACTCAGCGCATCTGTCTGCTTCAGAAAGTGGAAGAGGCTCACCGTTCCCTGAATGGTGTACGTTTGGGCATCATAGGAAAACCTTCTGACTGGCTGATTTCCAGTCATGCTGATAAGGAACAGGTAAAAGACCGCTTGGGTATTGAACTAGTAGATATTCCTATCAACAAGATGTATAGACAACAGGATATCTACGAAAGCTTAAAGACCATCATAGATGAAAATCAGTTACAAGGCTTTACGCTGCGTTGCTTCGATTTGTTGACGACATTGAAGAACACTGGTTGCATGGCATTAGCCAGACTGAATGCTGAAGGTTATGTGGCAGGTTGTGAGGGCGACGTTCCTGCCATGTTGACAATGATGATAGTTCGTTCGCTATTGGGCATCTCTGGTTTCCAAGCCAATCCCTCGAACATCAACCCTGATACGGGTGAGATGCTGTTTGCACATTGTACTATTCCTTTAGACATGGTGGAACGCTATGAACTAGACACCCACTTCGAGTCAGGCATTGGCGTAGGTATTCGTGGTTACATGAAAGAAGGACCCGTTACCATATTCAAGATCTCTGGCGACATTCAGCGCTATTTCATTGCAGAAGGAACACTGGTTCGCAATCAGGCAAAACCCGACCTCTGTCGTACACAACAGGTTATCCAGCTCGATGACAAGAGTCAGGTTCAATATTTCCTGACAAACCCCATTGGCAATCACCACATCATCATGCCTGGCCATCACAAAGAACTGCTTGAAAGGATTCTGATGTAACTTTCTTGCTGTATTTCTTTGTTTTGTGCTCGACATTGTGTAACTTTTCACTTTGTGAGAAAGTACTCTCGCTCGAAAAAGCTCAAATAAATTTGGCTTTTTACTCGCTTATTCGTACCTTTGCAGCATGTTATTAAAGTATGATGTAATTGTGATTGGTGGTGGACATGCTGGTTGTGAGGCTGCAACGGCTTCTGCTAACATGGGAGCAAAAACACTGTTGGTCACAATGGATATGAACAAGATTGCACAAATGTCGTGTAATCCTGCTATTGGTGGTATTGCAAAGGGACAGATCGTTCGCGAGATTGATGCCTTGGGTGGTCAGATGGGATTGGTAACAGATGCCACTGCCATCCAGTTTCGTATGTTAAACCGCTCAAAGGGCCCTGCTGTCTGGAGTCCTCGTGCCCAGTGCGACAGAGGAAAGTTTATATGGAAATGGCGCTCTGTTTTGGATGCTACCCCTAACCTCGACATTTGGCAAGACCAAGCAGACGAACTGCTGGTGGAGGATGTTCCGTGCACTGAGGCATTACCTCAGCCTACAAAACGGGTCGTTGGTGTCAAGACCATTTGGGGCGCTGAAATCAGAGCAAAGGCTGTCATCATTACTGCTGGCACTTTCCTGAATGGTTTGATGCACATCGGACGAAAGATGGTGCCAGGTGGACGTATCGCAGAGCCTGCTGTACCCCACTTTACTGAGAGCATCACTCGTCACGGCATTCGTTCAGCCCGTATGAAAACGGGAACCCCTGTCCGTATCGATAAACGAAGCGTTCATTTCGAAGATATGGAGCGACAGGATGGTGAGAACGGTTACTATAAATTCTCATATTTGGGAGAGCAACGCCCCCTACAGCAATTGCCCTGTTGGGTTTGCTATACCAATCCTGAAGTGCACCAAACCTTGCTTGGCGGATTGGACGACTCTCCCCTTTACAACGGACAGATTAAATCAATCGGTCCACGCTATTGTCCTTCGATAGAAACAAAACTGGTGACCTTCCCTGAACGTCCACAACACTTATTGTTCTTAGAACCTGAAGGTGAAGACACTAACGAAATGTACCTAAATGGCTTCTCGTCAAGCCTGCCTATGGATGTGCAGATTGCTGCACTGAAACACATCCCTGCTCTTCGAGATTTGAAGGTTTATCGTCCAGGATATGCCATCGAGTACGATTTCTTCGATCCTACCCAATTGAAACATTCGTTGGAATCGAAGGTCATTAGCGGACTGTTTATGGCTGGTCAGGTAAATGGTACGACTGGCTATGAAGAGGCTGGCGGACAAGGCACATTGGCAGGTATTAATGCAGCGCTGATGGCAGGGGCTGAAGGCGGTTGCGACACAACAGCACACACGACCTTTGAGCTGAAAAGAGATGAGGCATATATTGGTGTACTTATTGATGACTTGGTAACGAAAGGCGTCGACGAACCTTATCGTATGTTTACATCAAGAGCAGAATATCGCATCCTGTTACGACAGGACGATGCAGATGCGCGTCTAACAGAGAAAGCATACGAGTTAGGTATTGCCAAGCGTGATCGATACGATTGGTGGCTACAGAAGAAAGAAGCTATCGAAAGAATCGAGGCATTCTGTCACACATACGCTATAAAACCAAAAGTCGTCAATGGAGCTTTAGAAGCTATCGGTTCTACCCCACTCGTCTATGGCTGTAAACTGGAAGACTTGGTGGCTCGTCCTGAACTGAACTTCGAAAAGCTGCAGGAAATCGTACCTGCATTTCGCGAAGTCATCGAACAACTTCCAAATAGAAAGGAAGAAATTGCAGAAGCAGCAGAGATACATATTAAGTACAAAGGATATATCGAAAGAGAAAGAATGGTGGCTGAGAAGATGCACCGTTTGGAGAATATCAAAATCAAAGGTAAGTTCGACTATCCTAATCTTACAGCGGTATCAACGGAAGCAAGACAAAAATTAGAGCGTATCCAACCTGAAACTCTTGCCCAAGCAAGCAGAATTCCTGGTGTAAGTCCTAGTGATATTAATGCGATGCTGGTGTTAATGGGTAGGTAAGTTTCACGTGAAACAATGCAAGTAATTTAATTCATATAATAACGCTAAAACCAACGATTATGAACAACAAGATGTTAATGGACAATCTGCGTAGTATACCAGATTTTCCAAAGAAAGGTATCAACTTCCGAGATGTGACGACACTGTACAAGAACGCAGAGTGCATGCAAATCATGGTGAACGAAATGTACGAGCTCTATAAAGACAAAGGCATCACTAAAATTGTCGGCATAGAAAGTCGCGGTTTTATCATGGCAGCTGCTTTAGCTGTGAAGTTAGGTGCTGGAGTTGTATTAGCCAGAAAGCCAGGAAAACTACCTTTCACAACAATTAAGGAATCGTTCTCAAAAGAATATGGTGTTGATACCATTGAAATGCATATTGATTCCATTAATGAGAACGACGTCGTTTTGATTCATGACGATTTACTGGCAACAGGTGGAACAGCAAAAGCCTGCTGGAAATTGGTTAAGCACTTTAACCCAAAAGAAATCTACATGAACTTCATCATTGAAATCAAGGACGAGGGTTTACATGGTCGTGACGAATTTGATGGCCTATGTGAGGTTACCACCTTGTTAACCATTTAATGTTTCACGTGAAACAAAACGCATGACGAAGGAAGAGAACGAGACACGCTTAGAGAAACTGAAGGCCATAGTAAGGGCTATGCCCGAGAGACCTGGTAGCTATCAGTATTACGATGCTGATGGTACCATTATCTATGTAGGCAAGGCCAAGAATTTGAAGTCGCGTGTCTCGTCCTACTTCCATACAGAAGTGGACCGTTTCAAGACAAAGGTACTAGTATCGAAAATTCACGATATCAGCTATACCGTTGTCAATACTGAAGAGGACGCCTTATTACTGGAAAATGCACTCATTAAGAAGTATAATCCTCGCTATAATGTGCTGCTGAAAGACGGCAAAACTTACCCCAGTATCTGCATCACTAAGGAGTATCTTCCAAGAATATTTTCCACTCGTACCATCAATAAGAAATGGGGTACATATTATGGCCCTTACTCGCATGTTGGTTCCATGCACGCCGTGCTTGATTTAATCAAGAAACTCTATCATCCTCGCACTTGTAAACAGCCACTTTTAGAGGAAGGTGTAGAGGGCGGAAAATATCAGGTTTGCCTGGAATATCATATCAAGAATTGTGCTGGTCCTTGCATCAAAAAACAGTCGTGGGAGGACTACCAGAAGAACATCAGTCAAGCACGTGAGATACTGAAAGGAAACACCCGCCAGTTGCTCCGAGACATGCGTGAAGAGATGATGAAACTAGCAGAAAATTTACGTTTCGAGGAGGCAGAAGAGGTTAAGCGAAGGTATCTTTTGTTAGAGCAATTTGTGGCCAAAAGTGAGGTGGTCAGCCATACGATCAACAACGTGGATGTACTGTCGATAACGAACGACGAAAAGGTGGCATTCATCAACTATATCCACGTCTCAAATGGTCAGATAAATCAGAGTTTTACCTTCGAATATAAGAAGAAACTCGAGGAGACGGACGAGGAATTATTGCAGTTAGCTATCGTTGAAATGCGTGAGCGTTTTAAGAGTAATGCCAAGGAAATTATCCTTCCTCAGGAGGTCAATATCGACCTTGAAGGAGTGACGATTACGATACCCCAGCGAGGCGATAAAAAGACCCTGTTAGACCTCTCGCTGATGAATGGAAAGCAATACAAATTCGATCGTCTGAAGCAGGCAGAAAAGCTGAATCCTGAGCAAAAACAGGTGCGATTGATGAAGGAACTTCAGGACCTTTTGCACCTGCCAAAGATGCCGTATCAGATAGAGTGTTTCGACAACTCGAACATTTCTGGATCGGACGCAGTAGCTGCCTGTGTCGTCTTCAAAAAAATGAAGCCCTCGAAGGCAGATTATCGAAAATATAACATCAAAACGGTGGTAGGTCCTGACGATTATGCATCAATGAAAGAGGTGGTTTTTCGACGCTACAAACGCCTTTTGGACGAAGAACAACCCCTACCCGACCTCATCGTTGCTGATGGTGGAAAAGGCCAGATGGAGGTCATACGACAGGCCGTTCAAGACGAGTTAGGGCTTGATATTCCTATAGCCGGACTGGCCAAAAACGACAAGCACAGAACGAATGAATTGCTGTATGGTTTCCCACCTAGAGTAGTGGGCTTGAAGGACACATCAGAGCTATTCAGAGTGCTCACGCAATTGCAGGACGAGGTACATCGCTTTGCCATAGAATTCCATCGAAACAAGCGTTCTAAGCGCGCCTTACACTCTGAGCTGGATAACATCAAGGGCATAGGTCCCAAAACGCGTGACGAGCTTCTAAATGGCCTTAAATCGGTCAAGCAAATCAAAGAGGCGACGCAGGAAAAAATTGCGGAGATTATAGGGCCAGCAAAAGCACAAATCGTCTATGATTACTTCCATCCTCAAGAGTAGGTGCCAAAGGAGCAAGCAAGCGGGTCTTGAGGAGGAAGCTCGCAGGTCTTGAGGAGGAAGCTCGCAGGCCTTGAGGAGGAAGCTCGCAGGCCTTGAGGAGGAAGCTCGCAGGCCTTGAGGAGGAAGCTCGCAGGCCTTGAGAAGGAAGCTCGTGGTCATTTGGTCATTTGGTCATTTGTCAAAATCGAAAACGGATGCTGTCAAAATCCGCCACTATAATATAAATATTCTATTTATATATAGTGAGCAAATAACCGCGTTCCCGGAATCGAAAATGACCAAATGACAAATGACCAAATGACCACAGTAAATTTGGTAATCTCAAAATAATGTTGTATCTTTGCCGAAAAATCAGAGAATCATGAGAGCAGTCATACAACGAGTCACCCACGCCAGCGTCACCATCGAGGGCAGCGTCAAGAGCCAGATAGGACAAGGGTTCTTGATACTTCTAGGTGTATGCGACGAAGACACGATGGAGGACGTAGAATGGCTGGTCAAGAAGATAGCCAATCTACGCGTGTTTGGTGACGAGAACGATGTGATGAACCGTAGCATTCTCGATGTGCAAGGCGAGGCGCTTGTGGTCAGTCAATTCACACTATTTGCAAGCTATAAGAAAGGCAACAGGCCTAGCTGGTTCAGGGCTGGTAGTCACGAGCACTCTATACCCCTCTACGAGGCCTTCTGCGCCCAGCTTTCTGAAGCTATAGGGAAGCAAGTAGGCACTGGCGAATTCGGCGCTGACATGAAGGTGGAATTACTCAACGACGGCCCTGTTACCATCTGTATGGACACAAAGAATAAGGAATAAGATGAAGCAGTATTTAAAGAAAATTGAGAACACATCCATCGTACTGATGCTGATAGGATGCGTCGGACATAGGTTCCTGCACTTCAGCTGGGCAATATGGGTGTGCATAGCAGGACTGATAGGATGGTTGGGAGTGGTCGTTTTTAAGGCCTTCAACTGGCAAGAATATGCCAAGGACAACAAGCAGAACATCCTGATGATGCTCTTTGTCATCATATTAATGTTTATCCTTATGCTAAGACTATGACGATACAGGAGGCACAACAGACTGTAGATGAGTGGATTAAGACGTACGGTGTGCGCTACTTCTCTGAGTTAACCAATATGGCTGTTCTGACGGAGGAAGTTGGTGAACTGGCTCGTGTAATAGCCCGTAAATACGGTGACCAGAGCTTCAAGGCAGGCGAAAAAGAGAACCTTGGCGAAGAGATGGCCGATGTGCTTTGGGTGCTGATTTGTCTGGCTAACCAGACGGGTGTCGACCTGACAGAAGAGCTGAAAAAGTCGATAGAAAAGAAGACAAAACGCGACGCTGAGCGTCATATAAATAACGAGAAACTTAAGTAGTTAACAATATTATTAATAACTAAAATTTTAATGAACTATGGGAGAACATTGCAATTGTGGACATGAGCATCATCACCACGACGATGCAGACGAATTGAAAAGCATTTACGAGCAGGCTTTATCCCTTTATGACTTCGACATCAAAGACGAAGATGTGAAGGAAGCAGTAAAGAAAATCATCGCTGAAAAGGTGCCTGAAAACGACACAGATGAGGTCAAGAAATTCATGTTTGGCTCTATTGAGCTGACGACGCTGACAACGCAGGATTCTGCAGAAAGCGTACTGAAATTGGTAGAGAAAGTGAACGACTTCGCACACGAATATCCTGATATGCCCCACGTGGCCACCATCGTTACCTACCCTCGTTTCACCAAGCTGGTCAGCGAGTCGTGCGAGGTAGAAGGCGTCATTCCTACTTGTGTCAGTGGTGCTTTCCCATCCTCACAGGCGCTATTGGAAATCAAGGTTGCCGAGACAGCTCTGGCTATCAAGGACGGTGCCAAGAACGTGGATATCGTCATGCACGTTGGTGAGTTCCTGGCAGGCGACTATGAGACCGTTTGCGACGAGATTCGCGAGCAGAAGGCAACGTGTCGCGACGTGCCTATGAAGGTCATCTTAGAGACTGGCGACCTGGGCTCTTGTGCAAACATCAAGAAGGCTTCTATTCTGTCTATGTATGCTGGTGCAGACTACATTAAGACCTCTACTGGTAAGGAGAAAGTCAGTGCTACGCCTGAGGCCGCTTACGTTATGTGTCAAGCCATCAAGGAGTACTTCCAGAAGACTGGTATTCGTGTTGGTTTCAAGCCTGCTGGTGGCATCAATACCATCATGGATGCTCTCACCTACTACACCATCGTCAAGGAAGTATTAGGCGAGGATTGGCTCAACAACTACTATTTCCGCTTGGGAACCAGCCGTCTGGCCAACCTCGTGCTGAGTGAGTTGGAAGGCAAGGAAGTAAAATTCTTCTAATCGAGTTAAGATCTAAACAAAAAAGGCGACCTCAACGGGTCGCTTTTCTTATTTAATAATTGCGCTGGACAACGTAATCAACATAGGCTGTCAAGGAATCCTTGATGGCTTTTTCTTTGACGTTTTCATCGATATATTGCATACAGATATTACTGAATTCAGCCATTTTCTGCTCGGCATATTCTATACCACCTTGTTGCTTCGTAAACTCCACCAAAACAGCGATTTCATCCTGATTGACAGTGCCAGACTTAACTTTTCTAGCCAACGTTTGCATTGACTCAAAATCGGTCGTATTTAAGGCATAGATGACAGGAAGTGTCAGTTTACCTTCAGTCATATCGTTGCCAGTAGGTTTACCTATCTCCTTCGAATCGAAATAGTCGAAAATATCATCGCGAATCTGGAACATAATGCCTAAATTCTGACCAAATTGACGAGCTTTCTGCATCTGTTCTTCAGTAGCACCACCAGACATAGCACCAATAGCTGCACAAGCTTCGAATAACGCAGCTGTTTTCTGCTTGATAACGTCATAGTAAACATCTTCAGAAATGACCTGATTCTGGATGTTAGACAACTGCAGAATCTCACCAGCAGCCAACGTACGACCCAATTCAGCCAGATATTCAATGATGCGCTGATGACCTGTGTATGACACATGCAGCAAAGCGGTAGACAAGATATAATCGCCTACCAACACCGCTACCTTATTATTATAAGTAGCATTAACGGAAGCCTGACCCCTGCGTTCGCTACTCTCGTCAACCACATCATCGTGAACTAGCGAGGCAGTATGCAACAATTCAAGTCCGACGGCAGAATGTTGAGTGACATCACTAACAGTACCAAAATTGCGAGCCATCAACATCATCAGGATAGGGCGCATACGCTTACCCCCACGCTGACGAATATGAGCCAAAGCAGATCCTAACATACCATCTTCGTGAGTCAGGGTATTCTGGAAAAGATCGATAAAATCGTCCAAATCCTTCTGGATCGGTTGTTTAATGATACTTAAATAATCCATATCAAACATGATTTTGTTGCAAAATTAATGAAAATAATTGGATAGTCGCCAATTTTTTAGTAATTTTACGCGAAAATTCACAAATGATTATGGAAAAACTATTCCTTTTAGACGCTTACGCGCTTATTTATCGTTCATATTACGCCTTCATTAAGAATCCGCGTATCAACTCAAAAGGCCTGAATACATCGGCCATTATGGGCTTTCTGAATACGTTGCAGGAAGTACTCACCAAAGAACAACCCACGCATCTTGGTGTGGCCTTCGACCCTCATGGACCTACGTTTCGTAGTGAGGCTTACCCTGCCTATAAAGCACAACGCGAGGCGACGCCAGAGGACATCAAGCAGAGTGTACCCATCATCAAAAACATTCTCAAGGCTTGGAACATTCCTATCCTTGAGGCAGAAGGCTATGAGGCTGACGACGTTATTGGCACCTTGGCCACCAAAGCTGGCGAACAAGGTATCGATACCTATATGCTGACACCTGACAAGGATTATGGACAGTTGGTACGTGACAATGTGAAGATCTATCGTCCTCGTCACGGAGGTGGTTATGAGGTAATGGGTCCTGAAGAAGTGAAAACAAAATACGCCATTCCATCGACGGAAGCAGTCATTGACCTCTTGGCATTGATGGGTGACTCGGCTGATAACTTCCCTGGGTGTCCTGGTGTGGGTGAGAAGACAGCGGTGAAACTGATCAATGAGTTTGGAACTGTCGAGGAACTCATCGCTCGCACGTCAGAAATTAAAGGTGCACTTCAGAAAAAAGTAGAAGAACATGTCGACGACATCAAACTTTCCAAATTCTTGGCCACCATCAAAACAGATGTGCCCATCGAACTCAAGATGGACGAGTTGAGGGTTTCGCAACCCAACGAGACTGAACTTGCCAAACTCTTCGAAGAATTGGAGTTGAAGACACTTGCGAGCAAGATTCTTAAAAAAAGTGAAGTAAAGCCAAAACCTGCTAATCAACAACTCGATCTCTTTGCAGAATTTGCGCCCGAGGGGTCGAATGAGCCAGAATTCTCGAGTTTTGAGAGCCTAAAAACGGTGCCTCACGAATACAAACTCGTTGAAAAAGAAGAAGATATACGCAATCTTTATGATTTTTTCAGGACAAAAGATTTTCTCGTTCTAGATACGGAAACTACTTCAACGT
Organism: uncultured Prevotellaceae bacterium; assembly: GCA_902762565.1. Lineage (GTDB taxonomy): Bacteria > Bacteroidota > Bacteroidia > Bacteroidales > Bacteroidaceae > Prevotella. Next base: position 78,189 of record CACWOS010000004.1, on the reverse strand, counting down.
CCGCCATCGACGCAGAATTGGTAGGTTTGAGCTTCTCAGTCGAGGAACACAAGGCATTTTATGTACCCATTCCTGCCAATCGTGAAGAAGCGTTGCGAATTGTTAATATATTTAAACCGCTCTACGAAGACCCAAAAATTCTCAAGGTCGGGCAGAACCTGAAGTACGACCTCGAAGTATTACGCAACTATGACGTCCATCTCGATGGTCCGATGTGGGACACGATGATAGCCCACTACCTCATCCAACCTGAACTTCGTCACAACATGGACTATATGGCTGAGGTGTACCTGCACTATCAAACCATCCATATCGATGAACTCATTGGACCCAAGGGAAAGAACCAGCGTTCTATGCGCGACCTCTCCCCCACCCTCGTCTATGAATATGCCTGCGAGGATGCTGACATCACCTTGCAACTGAAGAACAAGTTGGAACCTGAGCTGAAACGCCTGCAATGCGAAGACCTCTTTTATCATATAGAAATGCCTTTGATGCCGGTCTTGGCAGAGATGGAGATGAATGGCGTGTGTCTTGATACCCAATCGTTAGCTGAGACCAGCAAGCAGTTTACTACTCGCATGAACGAGATAGAGGCTCGCATCTACGAGTTGGCTGGCGAACAATTCAATATCGCATCACCCAAACAGGTAGGAGAGATTCTGTTTGACAAACTGAAGATTATCGAGAAGGCCAAGAAGACCAAGACGGGTCAGTATGTCACCTCAGAAGAAGTTTTGCAACAACTGAAGAACAAGCACGAAATAGTGGCTGACATTCTGGAACACAGAGGGTTGAAGAAACTCATCGGCACCTATATCGATGCCCTTCCAAAGCTGATTAACCCTCGTACAGGTCATATCCATACCTCGTTTAATCAGACCATCACAGCCACAGGACGCCTGTCGTCTTCTGACCCCAACCTGCAGAATATTCCTATTCGTGGCGAGGATGGCAAGGAGATTCGTAAGGCCTTTATTCCTGAGCCTGGCTGTCTATTCTTCTCTGCAGACTACAGTCAGATTGAGCTTCGCGTGATGGCTCACCTCTCGCAAGATCCCCAGATGATTGAGGTGTTCCGCGAGGGCAAAGACCTGCATGCGGCTACTGCTGCCAACATCTACAAGAAACCTATCGAAGAGGTGACACGCGACGAACGAACAAAGTCAAAGCGTGCCAATTTTGGTATCATTTATGGCATCACCGTCTTTGGTCTCGCAGAGCGTTTGGATATTCCTCGCGACGAAGCTAAGATGCTGATTGACGGTTACTTCCAGACCTTCCCAGAGGTTCACGACTACATGGAGAAATCCAAGGAAGTAGCCAGAAAACAAGGCTATGTCACTACCCTATTTGGTCGTCGACGCTACTTGCCAGACATCAACTCTGCCAACAGCGTCGTGCGTGGTTTTGCTGAGCGTAACGCCATCAATGCCCCCATTCAGGGCACCGCTGCTGACATCATCAAGGTGGCGATGATTCACATCTTCCAGCGCTTCAAAACTGAGGGAATCAAGAGTAAAATGATCCTGCAGGTTCACGACGAACTCAACTTCTCCGTCTATCCAGATGAAAAAGAACGCGTAGAAGCTATCGTCATCGAAGAAATGCAGAACGCCTTCCAAATGGCTGTTCCCCTCGTTGCCGACTCCGGCTTTGGTGACAACTGGTTGGAGGCCCACTAAACCTACTTAGCAAACAACTTACCAACAAAGCTCAGCAGCGTCTGAACGGTCTGCTTATCGGGCACAGGAATGCGCAGATGACTCTCGCCAGTCTCCTGATTGGTCTCAACGATAGAATCTACAAGTTTCTCTGTAGCCTCTTGAGACTGAAGCGTTTGCGCAAGACCTGTCAGGAAGGAAATGCCTTGAGCCACCAGTTCCTGTGGTTCTCGTGGCGTTGATGCTGCCTTCGACGCTGATTCCGCTTGTTGAGTTTCCTGCGCTTCGTTTTGAGCCTGCGGTTTTGGTTCATCCTTCAGAGGTTCAGGAGCATCAGCCTCAACATCTTCATCCCGTTGCTCTACAACAGTTTGTTCTTTCTCCTCCTCTTCGATAACATCACCAAGGGTGTCCATCATAGCCGTGAACTTCGACTCATTGCCAAGGAAGATAGTGTCTTCACCATTGTCGAGAACACCCTCAAACATTGCTGTCTTGAAACGTAGCTTGTCCAGCATCTGTTCTTCAATTGTATCCTGAGCTACAAGATTGATAACCTGTACGTTACGTTCCTGTCCAAGACGATAGATACGTGCTATGCGCTGTTCAAGGACGGCAGGATTCCAAGGCAAATCAAGATTAATCATGATACTTCCTGCCTGAAGATTCAGACCTGTACTACCTGCATCAGTAGAAAGGAACACGCGGCTGTCAGGATCATCTGTAAAGTTAACTATCAGGTCACGACGCTTAGCTGAAGGAACACCTCCATGCAGATATTCGTAGCCAATACCCATCTTGTCAAGCTCGTAGGCTATCAGGCGCGTCATACGCTCCCACTGACTGAAAATAACTACCTTTTCGTCGCCATTATCGAAGATTGACTGCAAGATATTGACCGTCTCTGCTACCTTTGTATCATAACGTGTTTTCTGGTCGAGGATATAGGTAGAGTCACAGGCCATACGCATCATCGAAAGGAACTGCAACAGACGCTGGCGGTCCTTTTCTGAAAGGAAGTGCATGTGTCTCCACTTCAAGACGAGCTTGGCCACCTCTTCCTTATAGGCATCGTGCAGGCTTCTCTGCTCTTTGGTCATCGGCACAAAAAGGTTCTGATCCTGACGTTTAGGCATCTGCAAGGCCACCTGCTTCTTGGTTCTGCGAATCAATCGCTGACGGGCCGTCTCACCTACCTGATTCAGGTTCTTATAGCCAACCACCTTACCACCATCATCCATTACGATACAGTTGTCCTTAAACTGCCAATACGGGCCAAGACAATAGTTGTCGGCAAACTCCATAACAGAATAAAGCTCTTCAAGCCTATTCTCTAAAGGTGTACCAGAAAGGATGACGGCATAGTCAGAGTGTACCTTTCGTGCAGCCATCGATATCTGCGTCTTCCAGTTCTTCAGTCGCTGCACCTCGTCCATAATCAGTACTTCCGTTTCCAACGAACCCCACATCTTCACGTCGTTCGACATGCAGTTGTAAGATACTATCTTATAGGGAACATTGCTCGCATACTGCTCCTTGCGCTTCATAGGATTGCCCTCGATGACAAGCGTCAACGGATGCTCTGGCGAGTGCTCCGTGTCCTTTGTAAAGCGCTCTATCTCGCGCTGCCACTGGTACTTCAGCGAAGTAGGACAGACGATTAGTATTTGCTCGGCCAAACCCTCTTTCCTCAGCAGTTCTGCCGTTCCAATGGCCTGAATAGTCTTACCCAAACCCATCTCGTCGGCAATGATCGAACGTCCTTTCTTAAAAGCAAAACGAATGCCCTCCTTCTGATAAGGATAGAGCGATACCGTCAGTAATTCATCAAGCCGCTTATCAGTATATTTCGATATCAGCTGACTACGGAATTTCTGCTCTCGCTGTTCCAGTATAAAGTCGATGGCATCCTGATAGAAACGAAACGACGAATCAATTTCTGCAGCCTGCATCAGCAACTTGTCATAGTCATCGTATGCGTATGGAAACATCACACCCTCGGCATCAAAGTAGTGAGCAGCCAACTGCATAAATTCCTTATGATGGTCGCTACCCACACGTATTTTCACCTGACGCCCCTCCGTATATGAAAGATAGACGGATGTATAGGCTGGCAACTCCTTATGCACCCGTTTGCCTCTGGTTTCGCTTATCCATAGCTTCACCTTCTCAATGTGCTTACAAGTACACAAATGATTGGTCTTGAAGTCCATGCACGAACAATAATTCCAAGGACTATCCTCGCCACGATACACCACCTTATACGTCTGACGTGTCTGAGGATTCCTTACCTCGTACTCGCCAGGCACATTACGTTCATCAACGGCACTCACACCCATCGTTTCCTCAGCGGCAACCTGCTTTCTCAAAGCTCGCTGCCATTGCTTTATTTCCATACCGTCAGGCTTCACCACCCACGATATTTTCGGAATCCTTACCGCCTGAGACTTCTTTTTAGTTGATTTACCTTTCGCTGAACTTTTCTTCGATGTTGCTTTCGTTGTAGCCATAGTCATACGTTATTGTTAATTGGACGCAAAGGTAATAAAAATCTGGCAGAAAACAGCAACAAACGTCCAGTTATTTACACAAAGGCACAGATCTGACTGATTAGACAGTTTGGACTGATTATTGATTTCCTTTGGATGTGTGTGTCTTGTTTTAGTCCGTCCTGTCGGACTGCCAGTTCGCTCCTTACGGACTGCGAGTCCGAAGCCGACGGACTAAGACAGTATTTGTATTCAATGAATCGGACGCAAATCAAGGAATTCGAAAATGTCCCTCACATACTCACATGACAACTTGCAATTCCTTATATACAGGGCATTTGAAGGACGTGAGGGGTAAGCAATGTCCCTCACGTGACTTCAGCCCTTTGCTTCCTATGGAAATTTGCAAATATATTTAGTTAATATCTTTTAATTCATTTCAAAAGTCCGAGAAATCTTTCTCTGAGTCCTTAAGAACTCATGATCCTTTTCATAGTCGGTATCGTTTGTGACAAGTGAGAATACAAGGTGAATTATCTTATTTCTAACATTGTTAATGATCACGCGATAGGGTTTCCCTTGGGCCTTCATGCGCAGAAAGTAATTATAATAAATTCCGTGGTTTCTGACTGTACATTCTGCCGCCTGTGTTAAATATGACTTCAAATGGGAACAGGAATAGCAACTTACACATGCTTTCTTATCCACACTTGTACCCGATTTTTCCCTGAAGGACGCTACTCCCCAATATGAGGCTAACTTGTTTGCAGTTGTGATACTCTTGAAATTATTGCTATAGGCGATGAAAGCGGTAGCATTGACAATGCCTATACCATTGACGGAAACGATATGGTCATAATTCTTTTTCAGCGTTTCATTAGTTTTGAGAAGTTCAATTATCTGCTGCTCACATTCCTGAATACTCTTGTCAATGGATTTTATGCTCTTTCTAGCATCGCGCAGAATGAAACTTAGAGATTTACTCTTAGCCGCTGTAGCTCCCAGTTGCGCCATGCGTACTTTCTTCTCTGTTCTCTCCTGTATCAACTTGTGACGGTACAAAAGCAGAGCTTTTAACTCCTGGACTGTCTCGTTGGGCGATTCGTATATGACGGCTTTATCCATGTGACGCATAGCATACTCTGCAATCATCAGGGAGTCGGCTTTATCGTCTTTCCCCTTGCGCACCCCCATACTGCGCTTGATCTGCAAGGCGCTTTCACGCCAGATGCTCTGACCTTTTGCATAGATATAGTCACATAAGCGGCGGTCATAGCCTCCTGTTGTCTCGCAACAGAATAGCACATCTTCTAGTCTGGCACCGTCAATAAGGTTGCGAGCCCAGACTAACATTCGGCGGTAGCCCATCGGTTTGTTTTCAAACACTTGATAATCCAACTTTACAACACCAAGTTGCCCACTTCTAACATCAATTGCTGTCGCATCTATTTTTTCTTTTGAAATGTCGATGCCAATTACGATTTTTTTCATAACTTTGTACCTGTTTTAAATCATAGGGAGCGATTAACTGAAGGAAAGCTGTGAGTTGCTACTACTTTAATTAGGCTTCGAACCTACCTTCCTATTTGGAATTTGCAGCTTGAAATCCGGAGGGCCTACAACAAAGGATAGACTCAAGTCTCTACATCGGCTTAGGTTGGCCTCCGGCAGTTAATCCTTCCTTTATACAACAAAGGTAAGCAAAAACTGTTATTCTTCTCTTCTTTAATTGTACTATTTAACGTTTTCAATTTAAGAGTTGTTAAGACTCTTAGTAATCAGCTGCAAAGTTAAAGTACATCGGCCTTTGAGAGGTGTCATGTGAGTATGTGAGGGACATTTTGATGTTCGTTGTAAAATAAACCATCTTACTAACGTCGCATAAAAATAGTACTCAAAATTTTGTAAAATCGAAAATAATCCCTATATTTGCACTCGACTCAGGTAGCCCGCAAGGGTGAGCGGGTCAAATTTTAGTGGTAAAAGGACGTTTACGAACGTTATCTTCGGTCACTGAATCTCGCAAATTCAAAAGCCAAGAAGATATCGCAACCGAAACGTCCACTTTGGGTGTATTGCACTCTGCCCGTTCCAATACGGCAGTTTCAATATATCTCGGCGTGGGCTATCGAGTTGCTTATCCTTGGCGAGGCAATGCGAGAGCCCAGTGACGGGATAGGCGAAGTAGAGCACCCACGTCTTTCCGTATAACATATTACTAACCGCTGAATCTGGGATGCTATAGGCACAGAAGTTTTTGATTATGAAACCTGATATGTTAGACGAACTTGGAAATGATCACATGCAAGTTCAACCTGCAGGAAGGAGATTGGCCAACGAAGCACCATTACCCAAAGAGTATGCTATAGTTTTGAGATTCAAATCTGTTCGTGAAGAGTCAAAGCTCTTAGATAAGATTTCAACTATTCTTGAATCATACACACCAGAAGATTTTTTAATGTACAATACTGATCAGGAACATGTATATCTCTTAGCTTTTGACTTTAAAGAAGCGGCGATGAAACATGACCTGAATAATATGTATAAAGCACTCACTAAAACTATCGGTGATGACATCGGAACAGGTGATATTTGTATCCAGGCATATTACACTACTGACATTTACTTAACAACTAATAAAACTGTTGAAGCTGTACGATGCATCTTAGACATCCATGCAAATAAGGACATACCATTAGATTTGGATTTTATTTACATGCTCACAAATAAATACTCGGTTCGCACAGAAATGTTTCCGATTTCAGTTGACTCAAAGGTTTTACATATAACACAATAATGTTACTATGAAAAAAGGGATATTAATACTATTTGTACTGGCTCTTTCCCCATTTGTCAGTCTGTTTGCCTATGACTGTGAGATAGATGGCATCTATTACAATAGATTGTCTGCTGACGAGTTAGAAGTCACATATAAAAACTTGTCTTCTTCGTATACGGGAGATGTTATTGTGCCAGAAACCGTGACGTATAGAGATAAGGTATTTAAAGTAACCAAAATTAGTAGTTTCGCTTTTCAGGGATGCAAGGGACTAAAATCAGTCTCTTTGCCAGAAGGCATAACGGATTTACCCAATTATTCTTTTTCGGGCTGTAGTAGTCTAACATCCATTTCCATACCCACAACAGTGAGTTCCATAGGTGAATCGGTATTTGATGGCTGTACTAGTCTTATTGATATAGTTCTTCCTGAAAACGTAAGCAATATTGAATCTTATGCTTTCCAGAATTGTCAAGCATTGCAAACCATCAACATTCCAGAAGGAGTTACTACTATAAGCAAGTATGTGTTCTCTGGATGTAGTAATCTGACATCAATCTCTCTCCCGGATAGTTTGTACAAAATTGAGTCCTTTGCCTTTGAGAATTGCAGCAGTTTGATTACAATAAACTTACCGCAGGGTATTAAAGCTATTGGTACTAATTTGTTTGAGAATTGCACCAGTCTTACATCTATTACGCTGCCAGCTGAATTCCGCATTACAGCAAGGTCATTCGCAGGATGTAAAAACTTATCATCCATTGTTTTTCCCGCGGAACTAACAAGTATTGGTGAATACGCATTCTCTGGCTGTACAAGTCTCACAGAAGTTGCTTTTCCAGAGGGTTTCAAGTATGCTTTGGAAGGCGCTTTTTATGGGTGTTCTGGACTTCAATATGTTTCAATACCCAAAAGTATAGGTAACGGTGAAGATTGGAACAGCGGTGGTTTTGGGAAAAACGCATTTTACGGGTGTATTGGTTTGAAGAAAGTTATAATTAGGGACATTTCCAATTGGTGCAAGATATCATTCGTCTCGCCAGAAAGTAATCCTCTTTACTATGCCCAACATCTGTACAGCGACGAAGATACGGAAATAAAAGATTTGTATATAGGAAGGGATGTTGACAAAATTAATGATTATGTATTTTATAAAGCAGAATACATAAACAAAATTCATATTCTTCAGGACACTCCGCCCACAATAAAAGAGAACACTTTTGGTAATACCTGCTACACTTGGACTGATGTGTTTGTACCGGCTGAAACCAAAGAACAGTATCAAAATGCTGACTATTGGAAGAATTTCAAATCTATTTCGGGAATAGATTATACAACTGAGTATGACGGCGTGATGTATCGTGTTCTTTCTGAAAGTGAAGCAGAAACAATAGCAAATAAAGATAGATATTCCGGAGATGTCGTTATTGCTGATTCAGTTACAATTAGTAGGAAAGAGTACCGCGTAATAGCTGTTGGTGGTTTTGCGCGTTCTGCCAATTTGACATCTGTTACTATTCCTAATAGTGTGACTACGATTAAAGATTTTGCTTTTGCATACTGTAATGCATTATCTTCTATAAGTATTCCTAATAGCGTTACGATTATTGAAAGTGAGGCCTTTATGAACTGTAGTGCCCTAACTTCAGTTTCTTTAGGCAACAATGTCACGATTATTGGTCAGAGAGCTTTCGAGAACTGTACTGGCCTTACCTCCATCACCATCCCCAACAGTGTTACGACAATAGGTGGTGGTGCTTTTCGGAATTGCAGTGGTATTGCTTCAATTACATTTCCCAATAGTTTACGAATGATTAGCTCGCAAGCTTTTTCTAATTGCTCAGGTCTGAAATCTCTTTCTCTACCCAATGGTATAACAACTCTTGAATCTCGCGCATTCGAGAACTGTACAGGTCTTACCTCTATTTATATCCCCTCCAGCGTGAATAATATAGGTGGAAGCGGATATATAAATGGAAATGCATTTATTGGATGCAGTGGTCTTGAATCAATTATCGTTTCAGATGAAAGCACAACATTCGATTCGCGAGATAATTGCAATGCTATTATTGAGACAGCTACAAACACATTTATCGTTGGTTGCAAGAATTCTTTTATCCCAGAAAACGTTACTACGATTGCTAATTATGCATATAGTAATTGTGAACTAACGGCAATTTATATTCCTAGTAGTGTGAAGTCTATTGGCACTTATGTGTTTGATTACTGTAGTGGTCTTAAATCCATCGTCGTTTCTGATGACAATACTGTTTACGACTCACGTGATAATTGTAATGCCATTATTGAGACAGCCACCAACACTTTGATTTTTGGATGTCAAAAAACTATTATTCCTAATGCCATAACTACCATTAAATCCTATGCGTTTTTTGGTCATAGTACCCTTACATCAATTTCAATCCCCAATACAATAACAACTATTGGACAAAATGCATTCTATAAATGTGGTCTTTCTTCAATTACTATTCCAAACAGCGTAAACACAATCAGCGACTTCGCATTTTATTGTTGTGACAATCTTTCATCTATTGTTCTTGGTGAAGGGCTAAAGAGTCTAGGATGGAGTTCATTCGATAGCCCCAATATTAAAACTATAACGTTATTAGGAACAGTCCCTCCTCAAGTTCATTCACTCGGTGCCTTTCGTAATTATTATGCAACATTGTATGTTCCTACAGGAACTAAAGATGCTTATCAGAATGCTGATGAATGGGATAAATTTTGGAATATCATAGAATTTGACCCATCAGGTATTCAGAATATCACCTTTGGCAAGAATGCAAATTTACCTGTCTATGACCTCAACGGCAGACGTTTGCAAGAACCAGCCAATGGAATCAACATTATAGGCGGTAAGAAAGTAATGAAACATTAATTAGAGTTACACGGGGGATTGTGTGAGGTGAAAACATGCCATTGTTGCCGGATAACATGGTGTTATTCTACGATAATGGCATGTTATCGTCTTAGGGTAGTCCGATTGCACTAAGAGATCTGACGCCATGATAACATGTGATAATCATGGCGAACTCATGGCCTTGGAAATACGGTTCGCATAGAGCATCCCATGAGCATCCCATGAGCAACCCATGAGCAAGCATAAAGCAAGCATAGAGCAACCTATAAGCAAGCATAGGGCAAGTTTCTTTGGAACGATAACAAATTTTTTTTAAGACTATCACCCATTCAACCAAAGGCTGAGTAACGGATCTGAAAGGGAATAGGTTTTCTCTTTGCGTGTTATCAGGTCGTACTCCAATAGCTTGAGGGCTGCTGACTGTGTAGAACTAGGTGAGCGCAGACGATGCTTCCTATTAAAAGCCGACGAGGTGATGCTCTGCACTTGACCTTCAGCATGGATGGCATAAAGTAGTTCTTTTTGCGCTTCTGTGATAAACGACAGTTGTTCGCGCAGGTGAGAGTCATTCTCTCTGATGTAGTCTTCTGTCAAGCGCTTAACCATATCTACATTGCAAGTTGTACCAGGCAACGTTTCAATATAAGTATCCTTCATTAGTCGTTGGACATACAAGGTAACACCCCAAAAGGTTTCATAGACGTATGTGAAAGCCTCCTTGCTGATGTCTTTTCCTGCTTGCTGAAAATGAGTGTGGGCAAAATCAAAATAAACGTCCTGATTGATAGCTTCCAGTCGCAAAGGTTTTGCACTCTGATAAAAAGGACGTTTGGCAGAAAAGAACATTTCTTCCATCAGCCTGCGACGACTGCCAGAAAACACAAAGTTGGCATTTGACAGTTTTTGAATATGCGTCCTGAGTATCTCCTCCACATTCTTTTCTGGATAACGTGTTATCTGCTGAAACTCATCGATAACCACCAGACAGCGCTTATCTACAGATTCCAGATACTGAAAGATTTCACGTAGCGTGTATTCCGGCAATTGAATATCGCCTAATCTGACATCAAAGGTTGGTGTATTCTGAACAGGATCATAACCAAAACTGCCACTCAAGGACTTCATGAATGTCACAAACTGCTTGCGCCATTTCTCACTTCTTGAAGCAACGGCATCGAACACAGCTGTCCCAAGCGAGAAGATAAACTCACGGAAGGTAGTGGTCTGCAGAATATCAACGAATATGGTAATATATTCATCGCTGATGGCTGGCTTATTGAAGACAAAGTCAACAAGTGAGGTTTTACCCATACGGCGTGACGAGGTAAGCACTACGTTGAGCTGATTAGTAAGTGACTGCTCCAGTTGTAACGACTCCTCCACTCTATCACAAAAATAGGCCTCTGGAATTCTTCCAGACACTATGAATGGATTGATATTAACACTCATAATTCATTGATTTTGTGGACAAAGATAGCAATTATTTTATTATTACCAAAAAAAAATTACCAAAAAAAAATAATTTCGTATGATTTACTTTTGGAGAATGCATTGCAACACCCTTACTTTAGTTAAAGAATGAGCGACTCTGCAAACTTATAGATGATAATGCCGGCAGTAACTGAGACATTCATAGAGTGCTTGATACCCAACTGAGGTATCTCCAAACAGCCATCCGAGGCGTCTACCACTTCCTGGTGGACACCTTTAACTTCGTTTCCCATCACTACAGCGTATTTCTGGCCCTTTTGAGGCACGAACGTATATAGTTTGGTACTATGTTCCACCTGCTCGACAGAAAGCACCGTATAGCCCGCTTTTTTCAGTTCTGCGACAGCATCGAGAGCCGTTTTGAAGTATTGCCAGCTGACACTCTCCTCGGCACCTAATGCCGTTTTGTGTATTTCGGTATGTGGTGGAGTCTGACAAATACCACAAAGATAAACTGCTTCCACTCGGAAAGCATCGCAAGTACGAAACACGCTACCTATATTATACATGGAACGAACGTCATCCAATACCACAATCAATGGTAGCTTTTCAGCCTTACGATATTCTTCTACCGTTAGGCGCTTCATTTCTATAGTACGAACCTTTCTCATATATGGGTACAAAGGTAATCATTATTTTTAATTTTCAATTCTCAATTTCCATTTTTTTGTGTTGATAACTATGTGGATAACCCTGTTTATAACTTGTGAAAAAAACAAAATATCCCGTTATCCTCTACTCTACCAGTGGATAAAAATCATAAATAACAGTGTTTTCAGTCACTTTTCCACTATTTTTTTAGGAAAAAAGATATAAACTTATTAATTTTGCACCAAATTAGAGAATTGTGGATAAGTAGCGGATAAGGCGAAAAGTCAGTCAGTTAGCATGAACAGCAGTTGTGCATAACCTGTTTCTACGGGTTTATAAGCCATCTGGCAAGAAAAACGAAAGAAAGTTTTGCACTTATCAACGCTGTATCATCCTATTCATTCTCTTTTAAAAGAAAAAATAAAAAGAAAATAAATATTGATACGATGTTGAAAAAGGAGTGGACAGAACAAGGTTTTATTGATGAACCTGTTACAGAAGGTACAGACTTAAAGGCTGAAATCCGTCGTTTGTGTGAGGAAAAAGGTGCTATCATTCTGGCACACTATTATACCATTGGCGATATACAGGATATTGCCGATTTTGTTGGCGATTCATTGGCTTTGGCGCGTAAGGCTGCAGAGACAGATGCAAAAATAATGGTGATGTGTGGTGTTCACTTTATGGCTGAGACGTGTAAGTTGCTGTCACCAGATAAGACTGTATTATGTCCAGATCTGAATGCTGGTTGCTCTTTGGCAGACTCATGTAAGGCTGAAGACCTAAAGAAATATAAGGATGAACATCCTGGCTATCAAGTTATCAGTTATGTTAATACGACAGCTGCGGTTAAGGCATTGACAGATGTTGTAGTAACCAGTGGTAATGCGAAGAAAGTTGTTGATCAGTTACCTCAAGATGCCAAGCTTATTTTTGGTCCTGACTATAACTTAGGTAATTATATCAATGAAGTGACAGGACGGAATATGCTGCTTTGGAATGGTGGCTGTCATGTGCATGAGCGTTTTTCAGTCAGTCAGATTGCAGAATTAAAAAAGCAATATCCAGATGCTGTTGTGATGGCCCATTTGGAGTGTAAAGGTCCTGTTTTAGCATTGGCTGATGTGAAGGGAAGTACAGCTGATATGCTGAAATATGCCAAACAGAGTGATGCTAAGCAATTTATAGTGGCCACAGAGGCTGGTATTTTACACGAGCTGCAGAGAAATTGTCCAAACAAGGAATTTATCCCTGTACCTCCTGAAATCAGCGAGAGCGGCTTAGAATGCAGTTGTAACGAGTGCCAATACATGAAGATGAATACACTTTTGAAGATATATAACTGTCTAAAGTATGAATGGCCTTCTGTTGAGGTTGATGCAAAGATAGCTAAAGATGCAGTAAAACCCATTGAAAGAATGCTGGAGTTAAGCTAATAAATGAAAGACAAAGAGAATAGAATAGCTTATATTGACTTAGCGAAAGGTTTTTGTATTGCTTTGGTGGTTTTTTACCATTCAAAAGGAGTGTTAGGTGTTATTTTCCTTACGTCACTTCACAACGTCCTTTGTTGAGAGAATAATAAATGATTTAACTTTTTTATTTTAATTCATCATAATTAATATTATCATAAATAATTCGCTTACCAGCAATATATGAAGGACTACTAATATCTCTTTCAGTTTTGTAAAAAGCTGTTTTGATATGAGCTATTCTAAATAACAACTGACACACATTATCACACATTCCCTTTTTATATTTGGCATTTTCTATATCTTTGATTATATCGGGATAATGGTGTTTATATTTGTCAGAGCACCAAATAACGAAAGGAATATCATTTTGATATTGAATGATATTCTTTTTCTTTTCAAAACTATAGTTTCTTCCTTTCGCATCTCTAATATCATAGATTTCCTCACCATGATCTGACAATATAACAATAACAGCATTTTTATTTCTATAATAACTAAAAATTTGTCCCATTACATAGTCATTATAAAGTGTAGCATTATCGTATTCAGCTATCAATTGTTTTTTCTCATCATTTAAATAGTCATCATTTCGTAGTATATCTTTTGCACTGAAATGATTGAAACGTGACGGATATCTTTCTGATGGCATTACATGTTGTCCCATCAGGTGGAAAAGAACAAAATTAAACATTCCAGTTTTTTTCTTGAAGAATGAAGCTATTAATTGACCATCATACTGATATATTTTATCGTTATAGTCTGTATATGATAGTTCAATTATACGTTTATTATAAATAAAAGAATTGATAGTATAAGTATATATCAAGAAAGTTCCGATAGTCTTCTGGTTATCCCATATATATACATTATATCCTGCTTTTTTAAATAAAGCTGGAAAAAATACACTTTCACTCCATGTTTCTCCATTTGAAATACTATTCGTACAGAGTATATTTTTTACTGCTTGTGTAGTGGAATTGTATGGAGATATCATATCTTGAAATACATAAAGATTTCCATTTTCAACTTCTTTATCCATATAAGGAGTTGTAGATAACGGATAACCATATAGGTGTGCGTGATATTTAATATATGATTCTCCTAATACAAAGATTACATTTAAAGAATCTTGAGTGCATATTTCTACTTTTTCTTCAGTAGCTTTTTCTGTTAATTGAATGGCATTTTTTATTTCAGTTGATGTAATATGTGGAATATAAAGTGAATACATTAATGTAGAAATATTGTCCATAGCATACGGATAATAATTTTCATACCACGTATTCACTTCATTCATATTCTTACAGTCAATCAATGATTTGAAAATTCGAATATTAAATATTGTAATAATCATGGATATTATTATGAGAATAGAGACAATTCGATGATTACTACTAGTTATCTTTATTTTTCTTTTTTCCCCTATCCAAGCAAGGAATAAAATGAAACCTACTATAAATAGTGATATCCATGATGCTTTACTGAAAATATAGTTATAGATAAATTCGCTAGACTCTTGATAATTTGTCTCAGCAATCATCGTAATAAGAAGAGGGGAAATATTAGTACCAAAAGAAATCTTTAAGAACAAATAAGTCAATAGTAATAATAAAACAAAGGAATACATCAATAATCTGATGATTTTATACTTCTTTGTCAAATACACTATTACAGTAAGTATATAGCTAATTGTAATAGCATTAGCTATGTATTTAAGAAACAGAATATCTAAATCAATTTCAGTATAGAGAATTAGTAGAAAATTGATAGTTGGTGCAATAATACAAGTAAAGCATACAAGAAAGAATACTATTTCTTGTAAAGGTTTTCCTATCAGATTAATTATCTTCATTTCTTTATTCTCCCTGTTATAAATGGAACATATTTGTAGATGAGCCAGGTAAGAATAGTAGCTAAAGTATACACAAAGATGAGTGCAATGACATAACGATACCAATAGCTGTCGTAATAGCATCCCACTTTATTGAATAGAATTGAAATTATTAAAGGACATCCACCTGCTAGGAAATAATATACAATACTATGCTGTCCAGTCCATTCTATCATCTTACAACGAGGAATGTATCTTATGATAGAAATGATAAATAGCAGCCAAATAAAAGCATCAGCTATGAATAGTGGTATATTCTCAATGGCAATATTCCGCATGGGTAAATCAACATGATATTCATATAATTTTATAAAGATAAGAATCAATAGCAGTATTAATGAATATAATAGTTTGTTGATAGTGTGGAAATGTTTCTCATATTGATGATAGAAATAGCCTGTAGAGAGGAAAGTAATGGCTAATAATGCATCTTGCCATTGCCAATAATTATGTTGATTAAATGGGATAATATAATAGATAACAAGGCATCCTATGGCATCTATTAATAACCAAGGAATTTTTCCACGTGTTTTCGTTAGTAATAAAGCGAAAAAGAGTTCACCAACTATGAGTGCTGCAATAAACCAGGAAGCTCTTCCACTTATGATTTTTAGAGAAATGTCAATCCAATCGACGTTTTCTTGTCTTACCAGTACTTTTGGAATAGCAATGAGTGTCGTAAATATGAAATAAGGAATCAATAAAGATCTTACAATGGATAGTGCCTTTTTCTTTAGACTGAACGATTCTGGACGATAGAATAGGTAGCCAGAGATGAAATAGAAAAGGATAATGGCATTGGTAGTATAGATGTAATAGGGTGTTACATCATATTCTTTGTAATACATTTCTGTATGGAATACGAGTATGAGTATCATTGAGATACCACGTAAAAAATCTATCCATCCTACCCTTTGCATACTCTTTTATTAATGAACATAGCTGAAAGCATCATAAAGAAAGGCATAAAGGGAATGTGGAAGCGAGCTTCACCATGACCAACGAAAAGTAATAGCAATGTACCAAGTATAATGACAGAAACAGGTAATATATATTTGTTTATATTGAACCAATAAAGACTAAAAAAAGCACAGATAATTATAGAGAAATAGATAATCAAGTTAAACACTGTCATCCATTGTACAGTAGAAAGCTTTGGAAAACAATCAATCAATGTCTGCATACTAACCTCTTCATACATATATTCCTTATCAGCTTTATTGGGAATGAAAGTACACATGTTGACATTGTCAGAAACGTATGTATTGACTAGTTTAGGAGGCATTTGTTTGACGTATTCCTGAGGATGATCTTTCAACCAATCAAAAAATAGTGATTGCCATGCTGAATCCTTTTGAGATACATTCCAATCAGCACGATTAAGAACTTCCAGTGATTCTGGTGCATGGTCTGACGAATAATCCATTAATGCCATCCATCCTGTCTTTGCCTGATAGAGAAAGAGACCTGTGCGATACATAGTAGCACATCCAATCATGGTTATCATAGCTATATAACCAATGAAAAGTTTTAGGCTCTTACGCCATTGATAGAGGAAGAAAATTATCATGGCCACTAGGAATACAATACCCATTGGTCTAAACCAGTTGGCTATTGCTAGCATCATACCTCCAAAAAGCGTCTTATCTTTTACTATAGAGAGGTATATTCCTAACATAATAAAGAATATAAATGGCAATTCGCTCAGTAACGATGTACACTCTCCATAGTTAGCAGGATAAATGATATAGATAATCAGTGCAATAAAAGCCGTCTGAAGACCACATATTGTCCTTGTGAGCGCATAAAACAGCCAAGCAGTTATTCCCTTCATCAGCGCATAAACAACGAGCAGAGGCGCGATAGAATGGCATAAAGCCAATGATGCGACAGTTATATTGATAGAACCAATATTCCAAAGAAATGGATAGTCGTTGAGAAGTGTTGTAACAGGATAGGGTTCTCCATAATGAAGTGCCTCTTGGGCTAAATATAAATAACCATCACTATCAGGGTAAGGCGTATAGCCAAATACAACCAAAATTACTAATTGCAGAATGGTGAATACAGCTATCAGTATGAGTATCAGTTGACGATGGCTATCTTGCATACAGTTCCCTTTTCACCTTTACTTGTTGCAGTAGCTACCATATAAATGCCAGATGCCACTCTCCTACCCTTCTTGTCGCATCCATCCCAGACATAGGTACCACCATTGCTACGCCCTTCATTGACAATAGCTCCGTTTGCAGTGAGTATCTTAACGTCAGCATTCAGTGAAAGACCAGTGATGGTGATAGGACCATTATATCCTGGCTCTACAGGATTCGGATAAGCCCATACGTTATCCGTCGTCATTTCTGTATTGGTTTTCGTAGCGTCGCTGACATACGAACACAAACCTTTATCAGTCGCAAAATATACTTCGCCTGTAGTGGGATTAATGGCGATAGATGGTACTGTATTGGATAATAGTGGACTATTATCTGTTGTAAAATGTTGTATTTGTGTCATATTATCAGCACTAATCAAATAGACGCCATAACCGTTAGTACCAAACCATTTTCTGTTTCCACCATCTATTGCGATGCTTGTAATATCGATATTTGCCAGCAGATAGTCAGCATAGTTGGTACCATCATTACGAGGTACTTTGACTTGTGTAAACGTACTGCTATTATTCTCTATTTCACTTCTTTCCAACATAAATGGTCCACCAATAGCGCCAATCCAGATATTATGCTCCAAATCTTCAGCTACACAATGTATACCCCCTTGAACATTGATTTTAGTGCCATCCTGATTGATGAAATTCGTATAAACTTTAGCTTCATCTGTATTTGTATTATAGCATAATATTGCAGGGTTGATGAATCTGTCATTACATGCCCATAGTAAACCTTTACCATCGAATATGTTATTGACAATATTGTCATACGTTCTGCCATCATTCATAACGAATTCCTTCTTATGATGGTTTATCCATTTGCCATCTTTTGTTATTTCGAACAGTGAAGTAGTGGCACTTCCGCTATTAAAGAACCATAAGTGTCCGTTATCATCGTAGACAATAGATTCAACCATCGTATAGTCTTTTGATGGCTGTTCAATTACAGCAGTAGTCTTTAGCTCACTATTATCATAATTATATTCCTTGATAAACTTTCCATTTTTGAATTCATAAAGCCCAACTCTACCAGCTGCAAAGGCCTGTATTGGATTATTAGGATTAATATCTACTGAGGCAATATCCTTATATTCATGACCAGTAATGGTATCAAGTCTATTTTGATAGTTGGTCCATTTATTTCCGTCCCATGATGATATCGTTGCTGGTAAATTTGGTACGAAGTTACCATTTATGATACCTGTACATGTAAATAATGTGTTGTTCTGAAATCTTATAAATCTGTTACAGTTAGTACTCGGCCCATCTGGCTTGAGTGTCTTCACTAAATCGATATATTTGTCGTAGTCGCTATTGTCTTCTGCTGGTAGCGATGTAGGATAATCAGGATGTGAAGGCTTGTAACTTTCTGCTATTTCAGCACGCTGCATATTGATCTTTACGATGCCGAATCCACATATCAGATAGGCATATACACCATCAATACGAATGCTGCTGACAGTCTTGTCGCCAGTAATAGTCTTCGTATATAAATCACTGATGTTAGTGACATTGCCTTTCAGGTCTACCAAGTCGATATTTGAGTTCTCGTATACAGCGATGAGACGCTTGGCTTGTGGACACCAGCTAATTTTGGTGATATACGTATCAGAGAGTCCATTGGTCTTGTCGTAGGTATGGATGCTCTGGTCCGTCTTATTGTATTGATAGAGCCCGTTTGAGGCCAATACATAGAGATTATCGCTGCCTGCAGCCTTAATCTGCTGAATGTCAGAATAGGCCAAATAATTGTGCCAAGTGCCAATCTGCGCCCTTACAGGGCTAGTGAACAGTGAACAGTGAATAGTGAATAGTATTGCGAGTACCATCCACCTTATTGAATTCCTTTTATGTATCATATTTCTTTTATTCATTGTTCACCCTTCACTCTTCACTGTTCACTATTCACTAGAAACTCGCAGAGTTTCGCAACTGCTCTGGCGCGATGACTAATCTGGTTTTTGATGTCCAACCCCAGTTCAGCAAACGTCTTGTCGTAGCCATCAGGACGGAATATGGGGTCGTAGCCAAAGCCCTCTGCCCCACTCTTCTCGCGTGTTATCTCGCCATTGACGATGCCCTCGAACTTGTGAACCACCTTGATGCTGGTACAGCCACAGGGACACACGTCCTTCTTCTCTATTAACGCAATAACAGTACGAAATCGTGCCTTACGATAGTTATTATTTGCTAACTCGCGCAATAGACGGGCCATATTGGCCTCTGAGTCGTGACTGGGGCCCGCTGGTTCTCCAGCGGGAACGATGGCAGCATAGCGGGCTGAATAGACGCCTGGGGCTCCATTGAGGGCTTCTACTTCAAGGCCTGTATCGTCAGCAAAGCAACTCAAGTGATACTTATTGTAGACGTATTCAGCCTTCATGAGGGCATTTTCCTCGAGAGTCTGGCCAGTCTCTGGTATATCCTCATGACAGCCTATATCCGCCAAGGAAACAACGTCGAACGAAGGTCCCAGGATAGCTCTGATTTCAGAGAGCTTATGTTCGTTGTTGGTTGCAAAAACTATCTTCATACTTTTAACTTCCTTTATCTTCCCCTATCTTTTTCTTCTTTTCGTCCTTAATCTTGACTCTCATTTCATCGAAACCTTCGCCATAGACACCAATAACGCTTGATTGCGATACAAAGGCCTGTGGGTCAATCATTTTGATGAGGCGGAAGATGTTGATGCTCTCATTTTTCTTGGCCAGAATACAAAGCACCTTCATGTCGTGCCCTGTATACCATCCGTGTCCATCGAGGATAGTAACACCATGATTCATCTGCATGCCAATGGCGTTGGCTATCTCTTGCCATTTCTTCGAGAAAATCATGAACTGTACAGACTGACGACGGGCATTCATGACGTAGTCGAGCGTATAGTTTTCCATCGCCATCACACAGAAACCAAACATCACTTTGTGGGCACGCTCCAGATAGGTACCAAACTGTGGGAAGAACATACACGAGCCAATGATGCAGAAGTCAGCGGCAATCAGCACATTACCTAAAGATACACTGGGATGATACTTGTTGACAGATGCAGCAATAATGTCAGTTCCACCTGTAGAACCATTATTGGTAAAGACAGTAGCCAATGCAATACCTGTCAGTACGCAGCCAATAATCATTGACATAAAGTCCTGTCCCTCGCCCATCAGTTTGAACGGCAAGCCATTTTCCTGCTTGGGAATGATGTCTTGCGCTATCATCAACATGAAATAAAGGCAGAAAATAGCGAAGATGGTCTTCATCAGGAATTTGACGCCAAGTATCTTCAAGGCTACCACCAACAAGACACCATTAATGATGATATAGGTGTTCTCCAAATGGAATCCTGTAGCATAGTAGATGATAGCAGAAAGACCTGTGACGCCACCAGCCACAATCTGATAGGGCATCAGAAAGACGGTAAAGGCCACAGTATATATTGCGAGACCAAGGGCTATAAACATATAGTCCTTGACCTCGTTCATGATGAGCTTGTGATTGACAGTCATTTACTTCTTAAATACGATGTTCACCATACGCTTAGGGACGATGATAACCTTCAAGATTTCTCCTTCGATGTACTTCGCAGAACGCTCATCAGACTTGACAGCAGCCTCAATGGTAGCGTTGTCAGCATCAGCAGGGAACTCCATATCGAAGCGTGTTTTACCATTGAAGGCAACACCCAGTTTGACGCTATTCTCCACGAGGTATTCCTCATTCCAGGCAGGCCACTTGGAGTCGCATACACTACCCTGCTCGCCCAGAGCCTCCCAAAGCTCTTCTGCGATATGCGGTGCAAACGGAGCTATCAGAATCACCAATGTCTTCAGCGCCTCTTTGCTCTTGCACTTCTGCTGAGCCAGCTCGTTGACGCAAATCATAAAGGCAGAAATAGACGTATTATACGAGAACACCTCAATGTCCTGCGTTACCTTCTTGATGAGCTTGTGAACGCTCTTTAGGGCATCCTTTGTGGGCTCGCTGTCATCCACCAGAAGCTTACCATCAGGATTCTCACGGGTGTTGCCATAGAACAGAGCCCAGAACTTCTTCAGGAAGCGGTGACAACCGTCAATACCGTTCGTGTCCCAAGGCTTCGACTGCTCCACAGGACCCAGGAACATTTCATAAAGACGCAAGGTGTCAGCACCATACTTCTCAACTATCATATCTGGATTGACCACATTGAACATCGACTTTGACATCTTTTCGATAGCCCAGCCACAGACATATTTGCCATTCTCGAGGATGAACTCGGCATTCTCGTATTCAGGACGCCAAGCTTTAAATGCTTCAATATCAAGTACATCGGCTGACACAATATTCACATCGACGTGAATGGGCGTTGTGGTGTACTTGTCTTTCAGGCCGAAGCTCACGAATTTACCCTTGTCAGCACCCTCATCCTCAATACGATAGACGAAGTTAGAGCGACCCTGAATCATACCCTGATTGACCAGCTTCTTGAAGGGCTCATCCTCGCAAGAGTAGCCAGAATCATAGAGGAACTTATTCCAGAAACGCGAGTAGATCAAGTGACCAGTAGCGTGCTCTGTACCACCAACGTAGAGGTCGACATTGCGCCAATATTCGTCAACGTCTTTGTTGACAAGGGCCTTCTCGTTCTTGGGGTCCATATAGCGCAGATAGTAAGCTGAACTGCCAGCAAAACCAGGCATTGTGTTCAGCTCCAAGGGGAAGACGGTCTTATTGTCAATCTCGTCTTTGCTGACAACCTTATCGAACTTGGTGTCCCAAGCCCACATCTTAGCACGTCCCAATGGGGGCTCACCAGTCTCTGTAGGCTTGTATTCGTCGATTTCAGGCAGTTCCAGAGGCAGACACTCCTTTGGAATCATATAGGGCATGTCGTCCTTGTAATACACAGGGAATGGCTCGCCCCAATAGCGCTGACGAGAGAAGATAGCATCACGCAAGCGATAGTTCACCTTCACACGACCCAAGCCTTGCTCAGTCACAAACTTCTTAGTGGCTGCAATAGCCTCCTTAACAGTCAGTCCGTTGAGGCTGAACTTACTGCTTGCAGAGTTGCACATGATACCTTCCTTGGCATCATAGCTCTCCTCAGAGACGTCAGCACCCTCAATCAGAGGAATGATGGGCAGGTTGAAGTGCTTGGCGAAGGCATAGTCACGAGAGTCGTGAGCAGGTACAGCCATAATGGCACCTGTACCATAACCAGCCAACACGTATTCTGCAATCCAGATGGGTATTTTCTCATCAGTAAACGGATTGATGGCATAACTACCTGAGAATACGCCAGTTACCTTATGGTCCATCTGACGGTCACGCTCTGTACGCTTCTTCACATAGTCCAGATACTTATCTACTTCTTCCTTCTGTTCAGGCGTCGTCAGCTCAGCCACGAGGTCTGATTCAGGAGCGAGCACCATAAACGTCACACCAAACATCGTATCAGCACGCGTGGTGAAGATGGTGAAGTGCTTGTCGCTGTCAGCAACGTTGAACTCTACCTCAGTACCCTCAGAGCGACCAATCCAGTTACGCTGGGTCTCTTTCAGTGAGTCTGTCCAGTCGATTTCCTCTAAGCCATCAAGCAAGCGCTGAGCGTATGCTGAAACACGCAGACACCACTGGCGCATCTTCTTCTGTACCACAGGATAGCCGCCACGAACTGAGACACCGTCAACGACCTCATCGTTAGCCAATACGGTGCCAAGCTTTGGACACCAGTTCACCATCGTGTCAGCCAAGTAGGCGATACGATAGTTCATCAGCACCTCCTGCTTCTTTTTCTCTGAGAAGCTAGCCCAGTCACTTGCCGTAAAGTGCAGTTCCTCAGTACCCAGTGCGTTGCAGTTCTCAGTACCCATCAGCTCAAAGTGCTCAATCAGCTTAATCGTTGGCTGAGCCTTGTGCGACGAAGTGCTGAAGTACGATTTGAACATGCGCTGGAAGGCCCACTGTGTCCACTTATAGTAGATGGGGTCGCAAGTGCGCACTTCGCGTTCCCAGTCGAACGAGAAACCTATCTTGTCCAGCTGCGAACGATAGCGGTTGATGTTCTCGAACGTGGTCTTCTCAGGGTGCTGACCCGTCTGGATGGCATACTGCTCAGCAGGCAGTCCGTAGGCGTCGTAACCCATGGGATTCAGCACGTTATAGCCCTGCTGACGCTTGTAGCGGGCATAGATGTCCGAGGCAATGTAGCCTAAGGGATGACCCACATGCAGACCAGCACCGCTGGGGTAGGGGAACATGTTCAACACGTAGAACTTCTTCCTTGTGGGGTCTTCCGTTACTCGATAGGTTTTCATTTCCACCCATCGCTTTTGCCATTTCTGTTCAATCTCTCTGAAATTGTATTCCATATCGTTTTTGTTTGTTTATTGTTCGTTACATTGCATATTAGGTTGCAAAGTTACGCATTTTCTCGCTATCCACCAAAAATTTAGCTCTCATTTCGCAAGCGCGCGCATATACGGATTTGAATTATTCGGACAAAACACCTCCTGAGAATCGTGCGCAGGTCAGCAAACTCAGACTCGCCTTCAAATACGCAAAATACAGCCAATTTTCTATCTCGTTGAGAATCAGCGACTTCTGTTTTTCGCACTTTTTCTGTGGCCTTTTATCGTTAGCAAAACGCCGTTTTACTACCACTGAAACGCCGTTTTGCTGCCTTTAAATCGCCTTTCTAAAGTAACCAAACGCCTCGTCCGCTTCCTTCGGACGACCCTTCCGCTTACTTCTCGCGACCCGTTTGCTCCCTTTGCGTTGCCTCCAAGCTACTTTTTCTCCGTATTTCTCCTAACCCTAATCCTAGAATGCGTCAAAATGAAGTGTTAAATTCAGACAAGTTTATTTGACAAATGTAAAAGTAACACTAATAATTTTTCTAAAAATATTCGCTCTATTCCTTTCTTTATTCCACTTTTTTTCCTAACTTTGCGCCAACAAACATATTATTAACTAAAATAAAATTATGCTTATGAACAAAATTTTACGCTATTCATTCGTAGCCCTTTTGGCTATGATGTTCGCCCCCTCATTTGCTGAGGACATTATTTGGCAGGAGGACTTCTCAAGCTATGCAAAAGACGCCGTACCTTCTGGCGGTGATTATAGCTATGCTTGTGTAGGTTCAGGTACTAAGATTTACAATGACAAATTGGCTGGTGGTATAGCACCTGAATTGCTGATTGGAAAAAGTGGAGGTTCTTTCTCAGTAACAATTCCTTTGAATGGTAAGAGTGGTGACATGATATTGTCTTATAAGGCAAATTATGACCGTATTACTGTTACTGCAACAGGTGCAACTATTGGTGACAAAACAGCTGTAGGCACAAGCTATAGTATTCCTGTAACTGTTGCTGCTGGTACTGAGTCAGTAACCCTTAAGTTTGAGAATACACAAGGAAGTAATGTACGTTTTGATGATGCAAAGCTCTATCAAGGCACAGCTAAGCAACCCGCAGGTCTGTCTTGGGGCAAGGCTTCTACTACTGTGACTTTTGGTGAAGACTATTCTAGCATTCCTACATTGCAGAACCCCAATGAGCTTGCCGTTGAGTGCACAAGTGATAATGCGGAAGTTTGTACTGTAACAAATGCAGGTGTCATTACTGTTGTTGGCGCAGGTGATGCTAACATTTCTGCTGCTTTTGCAGGCAATGATGAATACGAGGCTCAGACTGTTACTATCAAGATTACTGTTAAGCCTGCTATTGATCACGATGCAAAGGGCCAGAAGAATAATCCTTATCTGATTACCGATGAAGACTTCCTGACATTGGCAGGTAGCTTGAAACCCGAAGACGAGACCTCTACATCTTCTTCTAATCCTAAGTCAGACAAGATTTATGTAAAGGGTTATATTGTTGATATTGATGACGTTACACCTGAAGACTTAGCGCAGTACGGTAATATGACCTTTAAGATTGCTGCAGTTAAGGGAGATTATGATGCTGAAATAAAGTTGAAGGCTTATCGTTGTAAGTACCTGGAGAATGCGAAGTTCACTTCTGCTGACCAGATTAAGAAGGATGACGAGGTTGTTATCTGTGGTCAGATTCAGTGGTATGGTGGTTCTCCCCAGTTTGTAAGTGGCTGTAATATCTATTCTATTGTGAAGGCTGAGTCAGAGACTCAGGGTCAGTCATGGGACTTCACAAAGTGGAGCGCTGAGACTGTTGCTAACCTGATTGCTGACGCTGCTGCCAGCAAGACTGAAGGTTGGAGCGACGTTGAGAAGGCTGCTGACGCTGCTGCTGGCGTTGAACCTACAGAGGCCGCTAAGGACAACTGCTTCTGGTTTGCCGGCACAGTAAACGAAGATGGTAGTCTTTCGGCTAATGGTGCTGTTATTAAGGAGCTCAAGGGTCTGAAGTTCGATTCTAACTATGCTGCTAAGCGTTCATTGGCTATCGCAGTCAATTATCCTTCTACTTCTCTGGGTGATTATGCAGGTGGTGCTTATCTGTGGCTCGGTGGTGGCGGCAGCAAGCAGACTTTCCCATGCTTCACGATTCCTGGTGTGAAAGCTGGTTCAAAGATAACCGTCGAACTGGAGTCTCACAAGCCTTCAGATGGTCGTGGTATTGGTTTGTACAAGAACAGCTATGCTGCAGAAAACCTGATTGGCGAGCAGTTTAAGCCAACTACAAAGGCAACCAAGACTTGGGAAATAGCAGAAGACTGTGACGTAGTAGTATGGAACACCAGCGGTTGCCACATCTACACCATTAAGATTGAGGCAGGTGCTGCCAATATCAGCACTATCAAGGTCGCTGCTCAGAATGGCGCTATCTACAACCTCGCTGGCCAGGTAGTCAACAAGGGCTACAAGGGTCTGGTTATCATGAATGGTCGTAAAGTAGTTATGAAGTAATCGTTTAATATTATACAAGATAAAGGGTAGTGCTTAAACGCTACCCTTTATCAGTTTGTTATAAATGCTTTCGTCTGTTCGCCTCTTCACAAATGCGTTGAGCAAGGTCGTTGAGATAGAGACAGCGTTGTCGCATGTTGGTAATCTTCTCGTTCTGCCATTGGAAAGGGCTCATCAGTAACAGACGGCCTTCGGCGCAGGCCTCGAGATAGAGAGGCTGAGGTTTGTAGAAGGGTGGAAAGCCGTGTACCAAGAGTACGATGAAAGGAATGTGTGCCTTGATGCAGGCAGTAGCAATCTGTTGTTCGCCAGGACTGATGCAGGGAGAGATAATGAGGGTGCCAGCTTTTCCCTCATTCAGGAAATCCTGTTGCAGGCCGTCTATCTCCTGCTGATAGAGGTGGCGCGAGCATTGCAAGCGTCGCATCTGGTGATGGGATAGAAGAGCGGCATTGCCCATCGCCTGCATCTTAACACCTGCGAAGGTTAGTTCGCCCAAGGGCGAGAAGAACTCAGGGTGCTGGCGCTTCAGCAGCAAGCGGCGAGGGTTATCATCGAGATAGGCCAACATATGCGCCAGTTGGTTTTTGTGAAGCAGTAGGCGATCGTGGTAGCCAGGCTCCCAGAGGGTGCCGATAGGGGAATGTTTTAGCTGAGGCGATGCCTCAGCGTACGAGACTCCAGAAAGGGGAATAGAAACATTTTGGGCCTGTTTCGTAGGCTGAGGTATCGCCTCAGTAATAATGCCAATTTCTCGTGCTGCCTTTCTCGTGCCAGCTTTGAATCCATTGATAACGTGCCCCAAATGGCAGTCTATCTTTTCATGTACAAACAAGATGCCGTGGATATGATCTGGCATGATGCAGAGCTTCATGGGTTCTACCAAGGGGTGATATTGCGGTATGGCAAGCCAACATTCCTTGACCCGTTCGCCTCAGGGCGAAAGTAATACATGAGGCTTTTCAGGCCCTTCTTGGACATCGACCTTTCCTGCTAATGTGCCTAATAGGGGCTTGCGGCCCTCAATGGCTATTGTGATGAGATAGATGCCACGTTCTGTGTAGTCGTTTTGCTCAGAGCGTCGCTTCATCGAGGGCTTCTTGCCGTTCGCCCACGTCTTATGGCTATTGTCCTTTTTCTCCATTACTTATGCAAAGATACAAAATAATTGAGAATTGAGAATTGAGAATTGAGAATTTTTTGTACCTTTGCATGCAAAATGGCAAAAGGTCCTGTTAATCATTTATAGAATAAGCAGAAACAAGATGGCAAAGAAAGATGGCGAGTTGACGCCCATGATGAAACAATTTTTCGATTTCAAGGCCAAGTATCCTGAGGCTTTGTTGCTGTTTCGTTGTGGCGACTTCTACGAGACGTATTGCGAGGACGCCATCATTGCTTCGCGTATCCTGGGCATCACACTGACCCATCGTAGCAACGGCTATAACAAGGGCGACGAGATGGCAGGATTTCCTCATCATGCACTGGACACCTATTTGCCAAAACTGATTCGTGCTGGCAAGCGTGTGGCCATCTGCGACCAGCTGGAAGACCCCAAGCTGGCGAAGAAGCTGGTCAAGCGAGGTATTACGGAGTTGGTAACGCCAGGTGTGGCCATGCAGGATACCGTGCTGAACTACAAGGAGAACAACTTCCTTTGTGCAGTACATTTTGGCAAGGCGTCGTGTGGTGTCTCATTCCTGGATATCTCTACTGGTGAATACTTGGTAGGCGAGGGCACTTACGACTATGTGGAGAAGCTTATTGGCAACTTCCAGCCCAAGGAGGTGCTCTACGATAGGGGTCGCAAACACGACTTTGAGCGTTACTTTGGCAATCGGCTCGTCACCTTCGAGCTCGACGACTGGGTATTTACGGAACAGACAGCCCACCAGAAACTCTTCAAACACTTCAACGTGAAGTCGCTGAAGGGCTTTGGCGTTGACCACTTGAAGAGTGGCGTCATTGCTGCTGGTGCCATCCTGCAATACTTGGAGCAGACGTTGCACACGCAGATAGCCCATATCACCAGTATCTCTCGTATTGAGGAAGACAAGTACGTCCGTCTGGATAAGTTCACAGTACGTTCGCTGGAATTGCTGAGTCCAATGCAGGATGATGGCAAGTCGCTATTGAACGTGATAGATCGCACAGTAACTCCTATGGGTGGTCGTATGTTGCGTCGTTGGCTGGTGTTCCCACTGAAGGACGAGAAGCCCATCAACGAACGTCTGGATATCGTGGAGTATTACTATCGTGAACCTGAGTTCCGCCAGTGTGTCGACGACCAGTTGCATCGTATTGGCGACTTGGAGCGCATCATTTCGAAGGTTGCTGTGGGTCGCGTGTCGCCTCGTGAGGTGGTACAACTGAAGATGGCCCTGCAGGCTATCCAACCCATCAAGACTGCTTGTCTCTATGCTAACAACGAATCGCTGAAAAGGGTAGGGGAGCAACTGAACCTCTGCGAGAGCATTCGCGACAGAATAGAACGCGAGATACAGAACGACCCACCACAGCAGGTAGCCAAGGGAGGCGTGATTCGTGATGGAGTAAATGCCGATTTGGATGAATTGCGCCATATAGCTTATTCAGGTAAGGACTATCTTTTGCAAATACAGGAACGCGAGGCCCAAGAAACGGGCATCAGCTCGCTGAAGGTAGGCTATAACAATGTGTTTGGCTATTATCTGGAGGTGCGCAACACGTATAAGGATAAGGTACCTCAGGAGTGGGTGCGCAAGCAGACGCTGGCTCAGGCAGAGCGTTATATCACGCAGGAGTTGAAGGAGTACGAAGAAAAGATTCTGGGTGCTGAGGACAAGATTCTGTCACTCGAGGCACAGCTCTTCAACGACCTCGTCATGGCCATGCAGGAGTTTATTCCTCAGATACAGATTAATGCTAATGTCATTGCCCATCTGGACTGTCTGCTGAGTGCTGCCAAGACAGCAGAGGAGAACCATTATGTGCGTCCTGTCATTGACGCCAGTGACGTTATTGATATCAAGCAGGGTCGCCACGCTGTTATCGAGACACAGCTGCCTATGGGCGAGCATTATGTGCCTAATGACATCTATCTTGACTCAGAGCGCCAGCAGATCATCATCATCACTGGTCCTAATATGGCAGGTAAATCGGCTCTGTTGCGCCAAACAGCTTTGATAGTGCTGTTGGCCCAGATTGGTAGCTTCGTGCCTGCAGAGAGCGCGAAAATTGGTTTGGTGGACAAGATTTTCACGAGGGTAGGGGCCTCAGATAATATTTCTTTGGGTGAATCGACCTTCATGGTGGAGATGACGGAGGCTGCCAATATCCTTAATAACGTGACACCTCGCTCGTTGGTGCTCTTCGACGAGTTGGGACGAGGCACCTCAACGTATGATGGTATCTCGATAGCGTGGGCCATTGTCGAGTATCTGCACGAACACCCCAAAGCTCAGGCTCGTACGTTGTTTGCGACGCACTACCACGAGCTGAACGAGATGGAGAAGAACTTCAAGCGTATCAAGAACTACAACGTCTCTGTCAAAGAGGTGGAAGGAAAGGTTATCTTCCTGCGCAAACTGGAAAAGGGTGGTTCAGAGCATTCGTTTGGTATCCACGTGGCAGAAATTTCTGGAATGCCGAAGAGTATTGTTAAGCGCGCCAATGTCATCCTAAAACAATTAGAGGCTGACAACGCCTCTGTAGGTACTGTTGGCAAGCCTACAGCGGAGATTGCCCAAAGTCGCGAGGGCATGCAGTTATCGTTCTTCCAATTGGACGACCCCGTCCTTTGTCAAGTTCGTGACGAAATCCTTGGCCTCGACGTCAACAACCTCACGCCCCTTGAAGCCCTCAACAAGCTAAACGATATCAAAAAAATCGTCTCAGGAAAATAATTTTGGCACGGATTACGCGCCTTTTTATTCAAAAAAACACGGCCTTCGTTCTGACGAATTTGTAATTCGGCAGCAGCGAGTATAAGCATTTGTAATGCGCTAAAATAATCGAAACAATCAAAACTTTACAACTATCACATTTAGCAACCCCTTTTCACCCGTATAATTCATTGCCGAACTATACAGATAATCCTCCGCCCGCGTCACGATCTCCGCTCGTACAGGATTCTGATGGATATAATTAATTTTCTGCCAAAGGAACTCCTGTGTGTAAATCTCTTCTATGTGATTGCCTTCCTGCCAAAAGCGGTAATTTGTAATTCGTCTGTCGTTAGCCCCAGCAAAACGGAATCTGTCAAGCATCCATATACGGCGACTCTCATGCTCATCTGTTTCAAGTACTTTGAGAATCTTCTTATTTGTAAACTTCTTGAAGTCACGCAAGATATCACCTACAGTCTGTTTGCCCTCTGTGTCGACTACCATATGCAGATGGTTTGTCATAAGTACCCAGGCGTAAATACGCAAACCCTTCTGCTGTTGGCAGTAGTCAAGCGACTCCACAACAATGTGGCGATAGGCTGGACGTGAAAAGATATCTACCCAGTCGATGACTGTCGAGGTTGTGAAATAGAGAGTCGAAGTGAGGGGATGTTCCATCATCGTATATTTCAGCTCCGTTAAATCTATTTTCAAGTTTGTCTTAGCGAAACCTTGGTTTGATATCTTCCAACCATATGATTTTACTGTCTATATACTTGAAATGAATACTTTTCTTCCCTTTCAACTCTGCAGCTTTGAAAAAATAGAGTCCTATTTGATTGCCGTCTATCCCGTATATATTGACTATCAAATCCTCGTTTGGCATTCGCCCTTCAATATTTACTTTGTATGGTGTCTCTCGCAGAGTATGTATATATCTATTTCTTTCCATATGGTTTATCTATATAAAGTTTTCCTTTTTATTTACTTTGCACAGGACGGACTGTACATCCAAAGCAACAACCAAACTCTGTACATGTCATACTTGAATTGTTAAAATAGAAACCGTTAGCATTGACCGAGTTTTTATTAGTTGATGACCAATAATAACCGTATGTTTCAACATCAAAGACCCCGTCTTGAATACGTTGACCCGTTGCAGGAAGGAAAATGACATTACCGTTTTTCCCAGTGAAAATACGTCCATTAACACCATACCGGCTTGTCCATTTCGACGTGGTTTCATTTATGAGTTCTTTGCATTGTTCTGACGTAGGCAGGCACCATGTTTTCCCCCATTCTTCAGTTGCAACGTCGTACTGTGTTCCAGCGATATCGGAACCTATATCCGTAGGTGGTCCATATTCATGCCAATATTGATATGTATGAGGGTCGTATACTTTCTTTGTATATTTCTCACCCCATGCATAATAATCCCCATATTGTTCTGATGATAATGCACCAACATTACAACAAGCCCACTTTGTTCCACTTGGTAAATCGAGGTCTATCAAATGGGGATGCTGTGAATCTGGACATATCTCCGACTCACCAGGAGTGGTAAATGAGAGAATATTGTTCGCAGTTTTTATTCCGGCAAAAGCGTAATAATAATATGTGGTGTTGGGCTTTAAATCGGTCAGCTGCACGGAGAAACGGCGATTGTTTGTACCTGGGTCAAATGATGAAACAGTCGCTTTGGTTCCCGTTCTAACCAATTTCGAACCTTCGCTATCTGTTCCATAGACTATCCCCATACTTGTAATATTCTGTAGGTTATTATTTACATAGCCATATAATGTGGCAGAAGTATAAAACAAGTTGACAGCCTCACCCGTAACCACGTCATCTATTGGACCAACTGCTTCTGAAGGATTAGCGTTTTTCTCTGTATTATCTGTGTCGTCTTTTTCGCAGGCAACAAAAGCTATAACCATGACAGCAAATAGCATTGTCATAAAAAAACGTTGATTTGTCATATTTATTGAGTTTGTAATATTTAATTTTAAAGAAATTCTCCATTCAGTAGAAATTCGGTTGCTGCGAGTTTGGGATTTTTCAAATCCCCTTTGGCTTTATTGTTTGTTAGCATAGTTTATAGAATTACAAATTCTTATACTCACGGCAGGCGAATTGCAAATTCGCCTGAACGGATATTTCTTTTTAGTCATTATAACGTTATTTCGTTTTAGCGTTCTTGGCTTTTATCATACAGACGACGCCAATGATGATAAAGGGAATAGAAAGAATCTGTCCCATATCGATAGGCAGGGCTTCCTCGAAACTCTCCTGTATCTCTTTGGTATACTCGATGAAGAAGCGGAAAGTGAAGATGTACGTCAGGCAGAAGCCAAAGTACCAGCCAGAGCCAACTTTTGGGTGTTGGGTGTTAGGTGATGGGTGTTGGCTGCTTCTCTTATAGATGGTCCACATGATAACGAAGAGAATACCGTATGCAATCGCCTCGTAAAGCTGGCCTGGATGACGAGGCATCAGGTCAACACGCTCGAAGACAAAGGCCCAGGGCACATCTGTCACCTTACCAATAATCTCAGAGTTCATGAGGTTGCCCAAGCGGATAAAACAGGCCGTCGTTCCTGTGGCGATGGCGATATTATCCAATACGCGCCAAATGCTAAGCTTCGTCTTCTTGACATAGAGCCACAAAGCTATCATCAATCCTAGTGTACCACCATGCGAGGCTAAGCCCTCATAGCCAGTAAACTTCCAGCCACCATCAGCCAAGAAATGAATGGGCAGGAACATCTCAATGAGACCCTTGCCAGAGGTCAGGAAATAGTCAGGCTGATAGAAGAGGCAATGACCCAGACGGGCACCTATCAGGATACCTAAGAAGCAGTAGATAAACAAAGGGTCGAAGTATTCGTCCTTGATTTTCTGCTCCTTATAGAGCTTTCTGACCACGAAATAGGCTAACGCCAGTCCTATCAGCCAGCACAACGAATACCAGCGGAATGGACCAATGGTCAGCGACGGATTCCAATTGATAAACAATAACGAGAACATCTAATTATTCGTTTAATTCGTGTTCGTTGTTATACATTGAATCTAAAGTGCATGATATCACCATCTTGCACCACATATTCCTTACCTTCAATACCCATCTTGCCTGCCTCACGGACAGCAGCCTCAGAGCCATATTGGATATAGTCGTCGTACTTGATGACCTCTGCACGGATAAAGCCCTTTTCGAAGTCGGTATGGATGACACCAGCACATTGGGGAGCCTTCCAACCCTTCTTATAGGTCCAGGCTTTCACCTCCATCTCACCAGCAGTAATGAAGGTCTCAAGGTTCAGCAGGGCGTAGGCCTTCTTAATCAAGCGATTGACACCACTTTCTTCAAGACCCAATTCCTCCAAGAACATTTGCTTGTCCTCATAGCTTTCAAGTTCAGCAATATCCTCTTCCGTCTTGGCAGCAATAATCATGGCCTCAGCACCTTCTTCCTTAGCGAGTGCCTCAACCTTCTTAGTGAAGTCATTACCACTCTTCGCATCAGCTTCACCTACATTGCACACATACAGCACGGGCTTAGCTGTCAACAGGAAGAGATTACGTGCGCAATCCTGCTCGTCCTTACTCTCGAACTCGACGATACGTGCGTTCTTGCCTTGCTCCAGCACCTCTTTATAGGCCTTAAGTACTGTTACTTCAATCTTAGCCTCCTTATTGCCTGCAGCTGCGGCTTTTTCTGTCTTAGCCAAACGACTCTCAATGGTCTCGAGGTCCTTCAGCTGAAGTTCAGTATCGATAATCTCTTTGTCGCGAATAGGGTCGATGGTTCCATCTACGTGGGTGATGTTCTCGTCTTCGAAACAACGAAGAACGTGGATAATGGCATCCGTTTCGCGAATGTTTCCAAGGAACTTATTGCCCAGTCCCTCACCCTTTGAGGCACCTTTCACAAGACCAGCAATATCTACGATTTCGCAAGTTGCAGGCACGATACGGCCTGGGTGAACAAGCTCTGCCAGTTTCGTCAGTCGCTCGTCAGGAACAGTAATCACACCCACATTGGGTTCTATCGTACAAAAAGGAAAATTAGCTGCCTGTGCCTTTGCACTTGACAGGCAGTTAAACAAAGTAGACTTACCCACATTGGGCAGCCCCACAATACCACATTTTAATGACATCTTTTCTTATAAACGTTTATTTCTGGCTGCAAAGGTAGCTTATTTTTAAGAAATTGCAAAATAAAAAGAGGTGGAAATGCTTTTCCACCCCTTATTTGTTGGTTTACTCCTCTACAGAGAAGTCATCCTTGCCTACTCCGCAGACGGGGCATACCCAATCCTCAGGGATGTCTTCAAAGGCTGTGCCTGGGGCGATGCCGCTATCAGGATCGCCAACTTCTGGGTCATACACATAACCACAGGTTTCGCAAATGTACTTTTTCATAAGCTTAATTGTTTTGTTTAGTTTGTAATAGGGTGTTGATTTTCTCAACGATAGTTTCTGGCTTAATCATGTTTAAGCAGGCATAGTCGCCACGTTTGCAGGGCTTCTGTCCGTAAATGCTGCAAGGACGACAGTCGAGATCCGCTTGTATGACATTCTCTGAGTTCTGTCCCCATCCCATAAAACCTGCATAAGGATGGGTAGCACCCCAAACGCTGACCACAGGTGTGGCAACGAGCGAAGCCATATGCATATTGGCAGAATCCATTGAGAGCATTACGTCAAGGTGACTCATGAGAATCAGTTCCTGCTGGATATTCTTCAAATGCTGACTTACGAAGACGCACTGCTGATACTGCTGACACCACTTAGTGAATAGTTGGTTCTCTCTCTCACCACGTCCAAAGAGCAGGATACGGGCATCAGGATGCAGTTCTGTCAACTGCTTGATGACTTGTTCCATTAACTGTGGAGGATATACCTTTCCTTCGTGGGCAGCAAAGGGAGCGATGCCGATTAGTTGAGAGTTCTCTCGGAGAGAGTGTGGCGTTGCGAGGAGGGATGAGAGTGTAGAGTTTAGAGATTCAGGCAATAGGGAGGTGTCGCCTTTGCCAGTAGGTGTATTCTCAAAGATGCTATGGAACTCTATCGTGACAGGATAGCCCAATCGCTTAAAGACGTCCGAATAGTTCTCGAACGAGGTGGGTTGCTGAATCAGCTCCTTTTTCGAAGATGCAGCAGTAAGATGGCGACGTCCCTTACGATGTTTATCGATATGAGCCACATGATAGCGATTCAAGTTGAAGCGCATACGCAGGAAACTGGAACGCAGCACGCTATGCAGGTCAGCAACGGCAGTAAACTGCTTGGCTGCCAGTCTGCGATACAAGGCGTTCAGTCCCTTGATACCATGATACTCTCGCTTCAGGTCAGCTTCCATGAAACCAATATTGGGTGCCAAGTCTTCGAAGAAAGGA
The DNA here is from genome assembly GCA_902762565.1 of uncultured Prevotellaceae bacterium. Taxonomy (GTDB): domain Bacteria; phylum Bacteroidota; class Bacteroidia; order Bacteroidales; family Bacteroidaceae; genus Prevotella. Next base: position 42,633 of record CACWOS010000004.1, on the reverse strand, counting down.
CGCGCAAAGCCACGACTCAGCACAGTAATGCGCACATCAGGATACTGATGAGCCAACGACCAGACTACAGGAACCACCATAGCCACATCGCCCAAAGCAGAGAATCGGATGACAAGAATGTGTTCTTTCTTCACTTCTTATAAAGAATAGGATTTGTAGCAGGGTCGTTATACATCTTCATTTGGCGATATACCTTCATGTATTTGCGTCCAGCCTCGATATCTTCTAACAACTGGTCGATAGCTGTCGAGAGGTCCTTTTGCTGTTCGAGCAATACATCAAGCTTAGCCTGACATTTTTGGATGTGCTCTTGGTCAGCATCCTTACGCTCAGTCTGTTCTTGCATATGCCAGATCTTTAGGGCCAGAATGCTCAGACGGTCTACTGCCCATGCAGGACTCTCTGTATTTAGGCGAGCGTCAGGCTGAGGCTTTACCTCGCTATACACTTGACGGAAGTAGCTGTCAATCTCTTCCACCAAGTCTGTGCGATCCTGATTAGAGCGGTCAATACGACGCTTGAGTCCAAGTGCCTCTTCAGGATTGATGTGTGGGTCGCGGATAATATCCTCGAGATGCCATTGTACCGTATCAATCCAACATTTCAGATAGAGGCTGTACTCTATGTTTTCACGCTCGTAGGGATTATTGATAGGTGTGTCAACATCATCCTTCAAGTGATAGTCGCGAATCGCCTGATTAAAGATTTTGTTAGCCTTTTCTGTAAAAGTCATAATGCATTATATTTGTTTTATGCTTGCAAAGATACAACTTTTAATTAATAATTAGGAGTTAAGAATTAAGAAAATTACATTTGAATCGCATTTTTTCTTAATTCTTAACTCTTAACTCTTAACTTTTTAATATCTTTGCACCGTTATGAAGATAGTAGTAGACGATAAAATACCATATATTCGCGAAAAGTTAGCGCAATTGGCTGATGATGTGGTGTATCTGCGTGGCGCAGAAATCAGTGCAGCCGATGTACGAGATGCTGATGCGTTAATTGTAAGAACGCGTACTCGTTGTGACAAACAGTTGTTGGAAGGCAGTAAGGTGCAGCTGGTGGCAACAGCAACGATAGGCTTCGATCATATCGATACAGACTATTTGTGCGAGGCAGGTATCAGTTGGACCAATTGCCCAGGGTGTAATGCTGGTTCTGTAGCTCAATATTTGGAATGTTCCTTGTTGTTATTGCAACAACAGAAAGGGCTTGACCTGCAACAGTCTACTATAGGTATTGTTGGATGTGGACATGTGGGCTCAAAAGTGAAGGCTGTCGCAGAACGTTTGGGTATGCGCGTCTTAGTGTGCGACCCTCCTTTGGAGCTAAAGGAAGCCCAAAGCCCAAAGCCAATAGCAGATAGTTTCGTTTCGCTCGATGTGATTGAACGCGAGGCAGATATTATTACTTTCCACGTACCTTTGAGTCGCGAAGGTCAGTATGCCACCTATCATCTTGCTAGCGACGATTTCTTTCATCGACTCACACGCGTACCTTATATTATAAATACGAGTCGTGGCGAAGTTGTTGACAACGATGCATTGCTGCAAGCACTCCACGAAGGTAGGGTACGCGATGCCATCCTTGATGTTTGGGAGGGAGAACCCCAGATTAATCTCGAGCTATTGGACAAGGTATTTATTGGCACGCCACATATTGCTGGCTATTCGGCAGATGGTAAGGTCAATGCTGACAATATGGTCATCGACGCATTATGTCAACATTTTGGCTTGCCACATCCAGGATGCATCTTTCCTCCATCGTTACAAGATGGAGCAGATGGTTCTAACCCACTTGAACTATACAACCCACTCGATGATTCTAATAAGTTGAAGGCAGCCCCCTCAAACTTTGAATCGTTGCGTAATAATTATCCAATAAGAAGAGAGTTTTCAGGCATAAAAGTGTAAAAACCTCACTTTTGACTCCTAAAAGTTGCACAAGTTTGGGGTGTTTGTGCATAAAAGTACACTTTTTTTAAAAAAATATTTGCGTAAGTCAATAAAAATGTGTTACTTTGCACCCGCTAAGCGACACTTGGTCGCAAAGTTTTCAGAATAAGAAATCATTTATTAACATTTTAAAGAAGAAAATTATGTCAGAAATTGAAAGCAAAGTAAAGGCAATTATCGTAGACAAACTGGGTGTTGATGAGGCTGAGGTAAAGCCCGAGGCAAGTTTCACAAACGACCTGGGTGCTGACTCATTGGATACCGTTGAGCTCATCATGGAGTTCGAGAAGGAGTTCGGTATCTCTATCCCCGACGATAAGGCTGAGAAGATCGGTACTGTTGGTGACGCTATCGCTTATATCGAGGAGAACGCAAAATAAATTCAATAATGAGTATGGGTTGCCATCTTTGACTAGAGAAGGCAACCCATGCCTTTTTTTTAAGTATTTATGGAATTAAAAAGAGTAGTAGTAACAGGCATGGGTGCCGTTACGCCACTTGGTAATAATCCTAAGGAGACTTGGGAGGCTATGGTGGCTGGTAAGAGCGGAGCTGCACCTATTACACTGTTCGACGCATCAAAATTCAAGACCCAGTTTGCCTGCGAGGTGAAAGGTCTCGATGTCAATGCCTATATAGATCGCAAAGAGGCTCGTAAGATGGATCGCTATACTCAGCTGGCCATCGTTGCTGCCAAGCAGGCTGTCGAAGACAGCGGTATGGACTTGGAAGCAGAGGACAAGAACCGCATTGGCGTTGTCTATGGTGTAGGTATTGGTGGTATCAAGACCTTCGAGGACGAGGTAACTTACTATGGTGCTCATCGTGAGGATGGACCCAAGTTCAACCCCTTCTTCATTCCCAAGATGATTGCAGACATTGCTGCAGGTCAGATTTCTATTATGTACGGCTTCCACGGCCCCAACTACATCACTGCTTCTGCTTGTGCTTCTTCATCAAACGCACTAGCTGACGCTTTCAACCTGATTCGCTTGGGTAAGGCCAACGCTATCGTTGCTGGTGGTGCTGAGGCAGCTATCTGCGAGACGGGTGTTGGTGGTTTCAATGCTATGAAGGCCCTGTCAACTCGTAATGACGAGCCTGAGAAGGCTAGCCGTCCGTTCAGTGCCTCTCGTGATGGTTTCATCATGGGTGAGGGTGCTGGCTGTCTGATTCTTGAGGAGCTGGAGCACGCTAAGGCTCGTGGCGCTAAGATTTATGCTGAGATGGTTGGTGCTGGTATGAGTGCTGATGCTCACCACATCACTGCCTCTCATCCTGAGGGTCTGGGTGCTAAACTGGTGATGCAGAATGCACTTGAGGATGCTGGTATGCAGCCTGACGAGATTGACTACATCAACGTTCATGGTACTTCTACCCATGTTGGTGACATCTCTGAGGCCAAGGCCATCAAGGATGTATTTGGCGACGCAGCCTTCAAGCTGAACATTTCGTCGACAAAGTCTATGACTGGTCACCTGCTGGGTGCTGCTGGTGCTGTTGAGGCTATGGCTACCGTTTTGGCTGTTCAGAACGATATCGTTCCTCCCACCATCAACCACGAGGACGACGATAAGGACGAGGAGATCGACTACAACCTCAACTTCACTTTCAACAAGGCTCAGAAGCGTGAGGTGCGTGCTGGTCTCAGCAATACCTTCGGATTTGGTGGTCACAATGCCTGCGTAGTATTTAAAAAGTACAAAGGATAAGCGATGTGGATTAACGACATCATTGATAGAATAAAGCTCCCTTTCCGCAAGGAGAAGGAGCTTTTTTCTGCCCTTTACAATATATTGGGCTTCTATCCTCATAACATCGAGCTCTATAAGCAGGCTCTGCTACACAAGAGTGTTGGCAAGCGGAATGAGAAGGGACGTCCCCAGAATAACGAACGCTTGGAATTCTTAGGCGATGCCATCCTTGATGCTGTCGTGGGGCATATCGTCTTTCGCCATTTCGAGGGTAAGCGTGAGGGTTTCCTTACCAATACGCGTTCGAAGTTGGTCAGTCGTGCTACGCTTGGAAAGATTTCGCAGGAGATGGGTATTCCCCAGCTGATAATGTCTGCAGGTCATTCTACTTCACACAATTCTTACATGAATGGTAATGCCTTCGAAGCCCTTGTGGGAGCTATCTATCTCGACAAAGGCTACGATGCTTGCATGCGATTTATGGAGAAGCGCATTCTCGCTCAGCTCATCAATATCGATAAAGTGGCCTATAAGGAGGTCAACTTTAAGTCGAAACTGTTAGAGTGGAGTCAGAAGAATCGTGTGAAGCTGGAATTGCGTGAACTCAGCCAGACCAAGGACGAGCAGACGGGTAGCCCAGTCTTTACTACAGAGATTTTCCTCGAAGGTATAGAAGGCTGTAAGGGTACAGGTTTCTCGAAGAAGGAGAGCCATCAGCAGGCCTCTAAGGAAACGTTGCAACGCCTGCGTCGCGAGCCACAGTTTATCGATGCCATCTTTGCCGCTAAAGCTGATCGTACCAAGATGGAGGAGGAACCCGTGATGGCTGCGCCTGATATCGATAAGTTACAGGAAGAGCAGCAGAACTTCATCATTGAGCAGGAGAAACCTGTGGAGCCTGTCGCTGTGCCACAGCGACAAACGACACTAGACGATGAGTTCACCCTCGACGACATTACTGCCGCTCCTCGCGAGAAGACACGTGAAGAGATTATCGCAGAAGCTGAGGCTGCCGCCTTTGCAGAGGAGTAAATCCTATATTCGCAGAAGAAAAGAGCCTAAGAGGATATATTTTTCCCTCTTAGGCTTTTCAGTAAAATAATACGTTTATTACAAAAAAAACGTAAATTTTGCAGGCGTTACAATGCTTTTATGTAATTTTGCAGTCTAAACGTGCAAAAAATGAGTCTGACTCAGATAATAGGAAATGTGTTTAAGCCCCGTCAGAAAGCTTTGGAGAAGCATCAGAGTGGGGGAGAGGCGCTGCAACGGGCAGTGCTGGAGCATCTGATACATACCGCTCAAGATACAGAATACGGCAGGAATCATGCCTTTGATAATATCAAGGGCTATGACGAATTTATAAAAATGGTGCCCGTCAACACCTATGAGGAACTGAAGGGTGACATTGACCGCATGCGTCATGGGGAACAGAATGTGCTGTGGCCAGGACGTGTGCGCTGGTATGCCAAGTCGAGCGGCACCACAAACGATAAGTCAAAGTTTATCCCTGTCAGCGATGAGGGTCTGCAGAAGATTCACTATGCTGGCGGACGCGACTCAGTAGCCCTCTACTTGAGAAACAATCCCAAGTCGAGGATGTTCGATGGCAAGGGGTTGATACTGGGAGGCAGTCATTCACCGAATTATAATGTGGCAGGCTCGCTGGTTGGTGATCTCAGCGCTATTCTGATAGAAAACATCAATCCACTGGTCAATCTGGTGCGCGTACCCAAGAAGGAAACGGCTCTGCTGAGCGACTTCGAAGTAAAGCGCGAACGTATAGCCCGTGAGGCGATGAACAAAAACGTCACCAATATCAGTGGTGTACCCTCGTGGATGCTCTCCGTGCTGAACTGCATGATGGAGATGACGGGTAAGACGCATCTGGAAGAGGTGTGGCCCAACATCGAGGTATTCTTTCATGGTGGTGTGGCCTTCACGCCCTATCGTAAGCAGTATGAACAGCTCATTACCTCGCCCAACATGCATTATATGGAGACCTATAATGCCTCCGAAGGTTTCTTTGGACTACAGGATGACCCAATGGACAAGGCCATGCTATTGATGTTGGACTATGGCGTGTTTTATGAGTTTATGGAACTTAGTGGCGAAACCACTGAGCACAAGATAGTGCCACTTTGGGGTGTTGAGAAAGACAAGAACTACGCCATGCTGATCAGTACCTCGTGTGGTTTGTGGCGCTATATGATAGGCGATACTGTACGTTTCACCTCTGTGAATCCTTATAAGTTCGTCATCAGCGGACGTACCAAGAGCTTCATCAATGCCTTTGGTGAAGAACTGATTGTAGACAATGCCGAACAGGGTTTGGCTTACGCCTGTGAGCAGACAGGTGCGGAAGTGCTGGAGTATACGGCAGCCCCTGTTTTCATGGATGCCAACGCCAAGTGTCGTCATCAGTGGCTCATCGAGTTCTCCAAGTCGCCAAACGATTTGGCACAGTTTGCCGACCTATTGGATAAGAAGTTGCAGGAAATCAACAGCGACTACGAGGCCAAACGCTACAAGGACATCACCCTACAACATTTGGAGATTATCGAGGCACGCAAGGGACTGTTTAACGACTGGCTGAAGATGCGTGGCAAGTTGGGTGGACAGCATAAGGTACCTCGCCTGAGTAATAGTCGTGATGCGATGGAGCAATTGCTCCAACTAAATGGCAAATGATAAATGAAAAAGTCTAATAACATAAATAGGTTGCTGAAACTGATGCCAGTGATAATGATAGTTTTATCATTTATCATTTGTCATTTAACATTTAGCGGATGCGCCAGAATGGGTTCGCCTGATGGAGGATGGTACGACGATGATCCGCCTCGTGTCATTGGTTGTTCGCCTGAAGATCAGGCCACCAATGTGACGAGCAACAAGATTACTATCTATTTCGATGAATTCATCAAGTTGGCCGATGCTTCACAGAACGTCATTGTGTCGCCCCCTCAATTGGAGATGCCTGAAATCAAGACGCAAGGTAAGAAGATAGTGGTGAATCTGATAGACTCATTGAAGCCCAACACCACTTACACTGTTGACTTCAGCGATGCCATAACGGATAATAACGAGGGTAATCCCTTGGGGAACTATACTTATACGTTTTCTACAGGCGAGCAGATTGATACCTTCGAGGTGGCTGGCTATGTGTTGAGTGCCGACAAGTTGGATCCCGTACAGGGCATCAGCGTTGGTCTCTATGACGACTTGGCCGATTCTGCTTTCCGCACTAAACCATTGTTGCGAATCTCTCGTACTGACGAGCGAGGCCATTTTGTCATCAAAGGTGTGGCCCCTGGTGAATATCGTGTGTATGCCCTGCAGGATGCTGATGGCGAATTCAAGTTCTCACAGAAAAGCGAGATGATAGCCTTCTCGCACCAGACGTATACGCCATCATGTAAGCCGGATATACGTCAGGATACGATCTGGCGTGACACCCTGCATATTGATAATATTGTACGCGTACCGTATACTCATTTCTATCCTGACGAAGTGGTCATGCTGGCTTTTCAGGAAGTGCAGGATACACGTAACTTGCTGAAGATAGAGCGACTGCAGCCCGATCGATTTACCATGTTTTTCACCTATGGTGACAAACGCTTGCCTGTCATCAAAGGATTGAACTTTGACAGTGACTCGGCATTCATCGTTGAAACCAGTGAGAAGAAAGATACTATTACTTATTGGTTGCGCGACACCACGCTAGTCAATCAAGACACGTTGCGCATGGACATTACTTATATGATGACTGACACACTGGGGCAGCTCGTAGAGCAAACAGACTCTGCCATTGAAGTGTTGGCAAAGACACCATACGAGAAACGTCAGAAACAACTGAAGAAGGAAATAGAAGACTGGCAGAAAGAACAGGAGAAGTTGAAGAAGGCCGAAGAGCCCTATGACAGCATCTATCCTATCAAACCTTTGGAACCAAAGTATAGCGTATCGTCATCGATGGATCCTATGGGTATTGTTCGCATAGAGATGCCGACACCCTTGGCCAGTCTTGATACGGCTGCCATCCACCTCTATTCTCAGATAGACTCGTTATGGTATCGAGCGCCCTTCGAATTCAGTCGCAAGGACTCAACATTAAGGTTTTATGAGTTGCGAGCTGACTGGCAACCAGACAGGGAATATAGTCTGGAGATAGATTCTGCAGCCTTTGTTGATATCTATGGTTTGGTTTCCAATGAGTTTAAGCAAGGCATCAAAGTGAAGTCGCTTGACGACTATTCTACTTTAGTCATGCAGATGAGTGGCTTGCAGGATACTAGTCTTGTAGTCCAGTTGCTTGACAAAAGTGAAAATATCGTCAAGCAAGTCAGGGCAGAAGCGGATGGTTCGGCCACCTTCTTCTACATCAATCCTGGGGTCTATTATGTTCGTGCCTTTGCCGACCGTAATGGTAATGAAATCTGGGACACGGGTAACTATGATGCTGACTTGCAACCAGAGGATGTCTACTATTATCACCGCTCAATAGAGTGTAAGGCCAAGTGGGACAATACCCTGCAGTGGAACCTGACAGAACGAAAGCGTTATCAGCAGAAGCCAGGTGAATTGATCAAACAGAAATCCAGCAAGAGTAAGAAAAAGCTTTTGAACAGAAATATCGAGCGCGCTAAACAATTAGGCATCGAATACGTCAAAGATATAAAAGTGAAGAAATAAGTATTAAGAGATATGAAGAAGCTTTTATTTATCATAGCATTTTTGCATTGTTCATTGTTCAATGTTCAATATTCAATACTTCATGCACAATGTGGTATTGAGAACTTTGCCTTCAAGTCGGGCGAGTTTTTGAGTTATGACCTCTATTTCAACTGGAAGTTTGTATGGGTCAAAGTTGGTACGGCGTCAATGTCTACTGTACAGTCAAAATATAAGGGACAGCAAGCCTTCCGTAGTAGTCTGATAACCCGAGGTAATGACAAGCTCGATAATGTGTTTGTGATGCGCGATACGCTGCTTTGCTATACCAACTCAGAACTTGCTCCTCTTTACTTCCGTAAGGGAGCGCGTGAAGGCGACCGCTATTATGTTGACGAACTGTGGTATAGCTATCCGAATAGCAATTGCCATCTGAAGATGCACCGTATTGATCATGACGGTGAGCAGCATTGGAAAGAGGCAGAGTATAAGAGTTGTATTTACGACATGATGAGCATCTTCCTTCGTGCCCGTAACTTCGACGCTTCTACACTGAAGGAAGGAGAAAACATTCCTATGCCTATCAGTGATGCCCGCAATTTGAGTCATTCATGGCTGAAGTATACAGGCAAGACAACGCTGAAGATGAAGAATGACAACAGCAAATATCGTTGTCTGGTGTTCTCGTTCATAGAGCGTGAGAACGGACAAAACCACGAATTGATTCGTTTCTATATCTCTGACGACAAAAACCATCTGCCCGTCCGCCTCGACCTGTTCCTGAGCTTTGGTTCAGCCAAATGTTATCTTACAGGCTATAAGGGATTGCGCAATCCGATGGACTCTAAAGTGGAATAATGCAAGTTTCGGAGCTCTTTGAACGCTGTGTCGAATTGGCCGATGTAGCGCCATCGGGAGCTTCGTTGCGCTATCTTCATGAGACGTTGGTGCTAGCCTGTGCTGAGGCACTACGTGGCAGTCGTCAAGGGTTTGGCAACGTCTTTGCACAAGTTGATTATCTGTGTAAGCATCATGGTATAGCAATGCGTGACCGTATTGCGATCCAGCAGATGCGTCGTCATTCTAATGGCAAGGAGCAGATAACACAGGAAGACGATGGTGAGTACCAATCGTCCTGGCTCTACGACGTGCGAGCTCTCGCGCTTTTTATTTCAGCCATCTTTCATGAAGACATTCCACACAAGTTGTTGACGCGTCTGCCAGCAACAGGCTGCCAGCAGGAACATCAGGCACAGGTTAATCTGCGTTATGTGAGGTGTATCGTCGACAGTTGGGACGAGCACTATATCTATGCCTCTACATCTGATGGCCCTATTTGCGTTGAGGACACATCGTTACATGATATCCTGACTGAGGGCATGCAACTCAATCTGCTGGACTGCCATCGTGAAGGCACGACGATAACGGCAGGTCTGATAGTTATTGAGCCTGACTTTTTAGTGGATATCTCATCGATAGCGGCCTGTTTTCAGGACTATGGCCACCATCCCATGAGCTATTTGTTCAATCGTCTGAAGGCACGAGTCAACTCACAACAGATTCTTTTGGGTAACTTTGCTGGCTCGGCACTCGACGACCTCATCAATAGTCCTACGACGCCCTTTACTGAGACGTTGTGCAGGTCGTTCAGCGAACAGGCCCTTCAATTTTGTACTTGTAGCGGATTCGATGCCACTCGTTTCAAGGCCGATGCCCAACAACAAGTGACGAATATTCGTGAAGCAGTAGATGTCTTGTTTGATGACTATCAACGAGATCGGGCATTAATAGAACCTTCGTTCGTATGTGAACGCTTAGGTTTGCAGGGACGTGTCGACTTGATGACTGACGATATGCGTCTGTTGGTAGAGCAGAAGTCAGGTAAGAATTGGAATATCGAGCGTCTGGCTAATCACTTGCCACCCGTTAGTCCTTATCCTTATAAGGAAGACCATTATGTACAGCTGTTGCTCTATTATGGCGTGTTGCGCTACAATTTCCAGTTGTCAGCTGATAGGGTGGATATTCGCCTGCTTTATTCCAAATATGCTGCTCGTCAAGGATTGCTGGTGGTCAATTACTATCAGCAACTGTTTCGTGAGGCTATTCATATCCGTAATCTCATCGTTGCCCAGGAAATACGGATGGCTCGCGAGGGTTTTGCGACGGTTCTTCCCCAACTTCATGCAGGCATTCTGTTAGAAGATCAAAAAAAGGCCGAGTTCTTCAACAAGTATATACGCGACGAAAAGGAACACGTGGTGGCTCCTCTGCATCATCTGTCAGACGCAGAGCGTAATTACGTGGAATGCATGCTCACCTTCGTCTATCGCGAGCAGTTGGCTCTAAAGACGGGTGTGCAAGAAGGGCAGAGTGGGGCACAGGCAGACCTCTGGAATATGCCATTGGCTGAGAAACAAGAGACGGGCTGCATCCTGATGGGGCCTATTGTTGAACGAGACGTTGAGCATGTTACGCTCAGCATTGATACGACAACAGTATTGCCCAACTTCCGTCGTGGCGATATGGTGTATGTCTATCGTTGTGATGACGTTCCTGATGTGTGCCGTAGTATATTATATAAAGGTATTATAGAGCAGCTGACAGATAGCCAGATTACCATCCGACTGAATGAGCGACAACAAAACAAGCATGTTTTCAGCGAGGGCACCTATGCCGTTGAGCATGCTTCTTCTGATGTCACGACAACCTCAGCCTTGCGCAGCGTCCTCTCGTTCTGTGGTGCGTCTCAGGATAAGCGTCAACTGCTGTTAGGACAGCGTCCCCCTCGTCGTGACACATCCATAACCCTGTCGCGAAGCTACAGTCCTCACTATGACGAGATGTTGCTCAAGGCCCGTCAGGCTCAGGACTACTTCCTGCTACAAGGTCCTCCAGGAACAGGCAAAACCTCGATGGCTCTTCGCTTCTTGGTCGAAGAGGAACTTCACTCATCACTTCTCACTTCTCACTCGTCACTCCTCCTCACCGCTTACACCAATCGTGCTGTCGACGAGATATGCAGTATGCTGGAAGATGCTGGCATTGACTATCTGCGAATAGGTTACGAAGCCTCGTGCGACCCTCGTTTTGCCCATCGTTTACTCGATCGTGTATTGGAAGAGAAACCACGTTTAGATGATATCCGCCAGCAATTGCAGCAGGCACGTGTCATTGTCAGCACAACGTCTATGTTGCAGTCGCGCTCTTTCCTATTGGAGATAAAACATTTCTCGCTCTGCATCGTCGATGAGGCTTCGCAAATCTTAGAGCCCAACATCATCGGATTGTTATCTTCTGACAGCATCGAGCGCTTCATCTTGATAGGTGACCACAAACAATTGCCTGCGGTTGTCGTACAGCCTGACGACGAGCCGACACTACACGCTTGTCGTTTGTCGCTCTTCGAACGCCTGTTGCATCAAGAGCGCGAGGCTGGTCGTGAGGCGTTTACAGCCATCTTGCGTCGTCAGGGTCGTATGCATCCTGATATAGCTGCCTTCTCCAACGAATTCTTCTATGCTCGCGAACAATTGCAGCCAGTCCCCCTGCCTCACCAGGAAGAAACAGAACTCCCATATCATCAGCCTTCAGAAGACGCTCTCGACGACCTTCTAAAACAGCATCGCGTCCTCTTCTTCCCCAGCGGCTTATTAGCCTCCTCTCCTGTTCGAGAGGGGTCGGAGGTGGGTTCTGACAAGGTCAACCCTGTTGAGGCCAGCCTTGTTGCTGATCTTCTGCGTCGTATCTATCGCCAATACGGAGAGCGTTTCGATGCGACAAAGACCGTTGGCGTCATCGTGCCCTATCGCAACCAGATAGCCATGATTCGTCGCGAGATAGCTCAACTAGGAATCCCCCAGTTGCTCGATATCAGCATCGATACCGTCGAACGCTATCAGGGCTCTCAGCGCGACGTCATCATCTATTCGTTTACCATCCGCCATCCTTATCAGCTCGACTTCCTTTGTGCCAACTGCTTCGATGAGGACGGAAAAACTATCGACCGTAAGCTCAACGTCGCTATGACCCGTGCCCGCAAGCAATTGCTCATGACGGGCTGTACCTCCGTACTCAACCAGAACCCCATCTTCGCTCAACTTATCCAGCGTTATTCTTGCCTTACCATGCAATAACCCTGTTTTTTATCGAAAATAATACCTTTTCGGACACGGGAGTACCCCGCTGGGGGGACGGCCTCGCGCCTCGTCCGCTCCGTGCGGAAGGCCTTTCCGCTCCGTGCTCGTGACCTGCGAGCGCCGTGCTCGTCATAAGTGCAGAAAGTAGGAAAGTAGGAAAGTGGACATTAAGCACTTTTTGGGTGGAGCTGGTAAATATCACGAATGTATAACCCTTAAACCCTTGTCTTTCTCCGAAAGAAATTCTGAATACTCTTGGAGTATTTTCGATTACTCCGATAGTATTGGACAACGCTGCTGAACCCCTTTGACAAATGTGTCCTATAGTTTAGCGAGAAGCCTAGTTACTCAACAACTCTGAATGAGTCATCGGAAGCGTATCTCAATTTTCTCGTTTCGGAATAATAAACCATCGAAGTAAAAAAGTTGTGGGAATAGTTGGAAATCTCAGAAAAACTCTGTATCTTTGCCTACGATAAATGAAAATCATGTTGAACCCTAAAAATGATTAAGTCATTCTTTTCTTAATAGGTTTGGCGTTGTCGAAATTAGCTAGGAGGATGTGCCTTTTTGACACACCCTCCTATTTGATTCATGCTTGTGCATGGAAACGACTCAAATGAAAATACATCACTATTTTGAAGATTTTAATTAGATTAACAATTGAAATCGTGTATTTCGCTCGGTTTGCACTATCTTTGCAGGCAGAAATGAAAAAGAACCTGTATATTATCAGCGGCTGTAATGGAGCAGGCAAGACGACTGCATCATACACAGTACTTCCCGAGATTCTTGATTGTAAGGAGTTCGTGAATGCTGATGAGATTGCTCGTGGTCTTTCACCATTTAATCCGGAAAGTGTAGCAATTGAGGCTGGTAGATTGATGTTGCAGCGTATTGAAGACCTATTAGAGAGGGAAGAGACATTCTCAATAGAGACCACCCTTGCTACTAAGTCTTATATTAATCTTGTTCGTAGAGCACAGGCGAAAGGCTATACCGTCAGGCTTCTTTTCTTCTGGCTGAACTCTCCAGAATTGGCGTTACTTCGAATTGCCGAGAGAGTGTCTAAAGGTGGGCATAACATACCAGAACCCATCGTCAGACGAAGATATGTTGCTGGTATTAGTAATCTATTTCGCCTATTTATGAACGAAGTGGATTATTGGACAATATACGATAACAGTGAATATCCTGCCGTTCAGGTTGCTACAGGAGAGAAGAATGATAAAACCACCATCATTATTGAATCAAAATTTAAAACAATAGGGCAATATGTCAAATAAAGAATTCTCTGAAAAATTGAAGGCTGGTATAGAGTTGGCTGGGAAGCGGATGCTTGAAGAAAAGGCACTTCGTGGTGAGGACGTTATTGTTTCAGCTGATGGCAAGACTATAGAGCGCATCCCTGCTACTCAACTATTATGAGAGAGTACTTGGTGCTTCTTGCGCAAGAAGCGTTGCTATGTTGCTGACAAATCCTTGATTTGCGGGCCACAAGTCCTAGACTTATCAGCGATAAATCTAGGATTTATTCGGTACACTACATAATGAATTTTCGGAATAAAATAATCGCTCAAAGATTTGATTATATCGAATTTTGTCACGACTCAGCAGAGAAAATCTGATTATCTTTGCTTTTGCTGCTCCAAAATTTGGAAGTTACGGAAATAGTTCGTAATTTTGCAGGCGGACTATGAATACTGTAGTACTAAAGGACCTAAGCATAGGCTACACGCAAAAAGGCAACGAAAAGGTGGTAGCTCAGGGACTTAATGCCGCTATCAATAGCGGTGAATTGACGTGTCTGCTGGGATGTAACGGTGTGGGCAAGTCAACACTTCTGCGCACGCTCTCTGCCTTCCAGCCTGCATTGGGTGGCGACGTGATGATTAATTACGAATTACGAATTACGAATTACGAATTACGGTCCCTCACTTCATTTACCGACAAGGAATTGAGTCGTCTGATAGGCATTGTACTCACTGAAAAGCCTGATGTCAGGAATATGACCATAGAGGACTTGGTGGGTATGGGGCGTTCGCCGTATACAGGCTTTTGGGGAACGTTGACAGCTGATGATCGCCAGATAGCGGCAGAAGCTATTGGTATGGTAGGAATCGAGTCGCTGCGAGGTCGTATGATCCATACGCTGAGCGATGGCGAACGCCAGAAGGTGATGATAGCCAAGACTTTGGCTCAGCAGACACCGATTATATATTTAGATGAACCAACGGCTTTCCTCGACTATCCCAGCAAGGTAGAGATGATGCAGTTGTTGCGTCGTTTGGCCCATGAGCAGCAAAAGACCATATTTCTTTCTACGCACGACGTGGAGTTAGCTTTGCAGTTGGCTGACCGTCTATGGCTGATGGAGCCTAATCAGCTGAGCGTAGGTACGCCACGCCAGTTGGCTGACGATGGGACGCTGAGTCGCTTCATAGAGCGTGACGGTATTGTCTTTGAGCGTGATAGTCTGACAATACGCATCAAAAAGTTCGATATAACATAGAATAAAGTTACCTAAGAACTAAAAACCCAAAAGGAAATGATAGAAGGACACGGAGACGACATTTATCGCTATGGTGACTTGGTGAAGATGAACTTCAGCAGTAATATCTTTCAGCATGTTGATCATTCAGCGCTGAAGGCACATCTGACAGAGCACCTTGACCTCATCAATAATTACCCTGAGCCTCGACCTCGTCAGCTGGAGACACTGATAGCTCGTAAAGAGGGCATATCACCAGAAGGCGTTATGGTAACTAATGGCGCTTCCGAAGCCATCTACTTGATAGCTCACCTATTCCATCATAGTGCGTCCATCATTCCTCAACCTACATGCTGTGAATATGCTGAAGCGTGTAGGATGTTTGACCATATCATCTCTTACGAGAATACGGAAGAGTTGACATCATTGCCTGCTGACCGTGTTTATTGGATATGTAATCCTAATAACCCTTCTGGCAATGTATTGATGAAAGGCTTTGTAGACTATATTGTCCGTCGTTCGCCACGCTATACCTTTGTCATCGATCAATCATACGACTGTTGCACCCGTGAGCCACTGTTGGTTGCTCGTGAAATGAAGGGACTGCCCAACCTCTTTATCATCCACTCGCTCAGCAATACGTATAGCATTCCTGGTTTGCGCTTGGGGTATATTACGGCAGACCCCAGTTTGATAAATCTGCTGCGAGGCTTGCAACAACCTTGGTCTGTCAATGCACTGGCAATAGAGGCTGGTCGATTCCTGATAGAGCATGGTACGCCAGCTGTGACAGATCTGGATGCCTATTTGGAAGAGACAGAGCGTTTGCGCCAGTCACTTCGAGGAATCGGTATTCGTGTCTTTGAGACCAAAACCAACTATATGCTATGTGAGATATCACAAACTACAGCAGCCAAATTGAAAGACTATCTGATTCATGAGCATGGTATACTGATTCGTGACTGCTCTAATTTCTATGGGCTGTCTAGTCACTTCTTCCGTGTGTCAACGCAACTGCCAGAAGAAAATGATGCGTTGGTGGAGGCTATTCGTATGTTTTTGGAAAGAAAAGGTGCAAATAATTTGCAGGAATGAAAAAAACTTCGTACCTTTGCAGCCGTTCAGAGGAATGGGAGACTCGCAAGAGCCTCTCATTCTTTGATTTTTAGTAAGAGTATTGCGTTGAATCTTGTTTTAATTAACAAAAATATGATAGATAAAAACATCATTAAGACTACCGTCAATGAGTGGCTCGAAAAGAGCGACTACTATTTGGTGGATTTGGAGATGACGGCTGATGACCGTATTGTGATTGAAATTGATCATGCCGATGGTGTGTGGATAGAGGATTGTGCTGACTTGAGCCGTTTCCTGCAGGAAAAGCTAGGCGAAGAGTTAGGGGATTACGAGTTGGAAGTAGGTTCTGCTGGTATTGGCCAGCCATTTAAGGTTATTCAGCAATATCGCAATCACATAGGAAAAGATGTGGAAGTGTTGGCTAATGATGGCAAGAAGTTTCAGGGTGTGCTGAAAGAAGTCATGGATGATGACACAAAGTTTGTCGTTACTGTTAAAGAGAAACAGCAGGTAGAGGGTAAGAAGCGCCCTGTCTTGGTGGAGGTTGACGAGACTTTTGCCATCAGCGATATCAAGTATTGCAAGTATCTGCTGAACTTCAAGTAATCATAAACTTTAAATTTCAAAGATCAAAATTCAAAAAATAATATATTATGGCAACAAAGAATGAGAAAGGCCCGTCAATGATTGAGACCTTTCAGGAGTTTAAAGAGACAAAGAACATTGATCGTACCACACTGGTAAGCGTGCTCGAAGAAAGTTTCCGCAACGTTATTGCCAAGATGTTTGGTAGTGATGAGAACTTTGACGTCATTGTCAACCCTGATAAGGGTGACTTCGAGATTCACCGTAATCGTATTGTGGTGGCTGATGGTGAGGTCAAGGACGAGAACAAGGAGATAGCCCTCTCTGAGGCTCAGAAGATTGAACCAGACTATGAAATAGGCGAGGAAGTGTCAGAAGAGGTAAACTTCCAGAAGTTTGGTCGTCGTGCCATTCTGAACCTGCGTCAGACACTGGCTTCTAAGATTCTGGAGTTGGAACACGACTCACTCTACCAGAAGTATAAGGACAAGGTTGGCCAGATTGTCAGCGCTGAGGTTTATCAGATGTGGAAGCGCGAAGTGCTGCTCATCGATGATGAGGGTAACGAGCTCCACTTGCCAAAGAGCGAGCAGATTCCTGCTGACAACTATCGTAAAGGTGAGACCATCCGTGCCGTTGTTAAGGAGGTGCAAAACGAGAACAACAATCCACGCATTATCGTCTCGCGTACCTCTAACCAGTTCCTGGAGCGTATGCTTGAAGCAGAGGTTCCTGAGATTCAGGATGGCCTGATTACCATTCGTCGTATTGCCCGTATGCCTGGTGAGCGTGCAAAGATTGCTGTCGAGAGTTACGATGATCGTATCGATCCAGTAGGCGCTTGCGTTGGCGTGAAGGGTAGCCGTGTGCATGGTATTGTTCGTGAGATGTGTAATGAGAACATTGATGTCATCAACTACTCTAACAACACATCACTCTTTATTCAACGTGCCTTGTCACCAGCTAAGGTTACCAGCATCACGCTCAATCCTGAGGAACACAAGGCCGAAGTATATCTGCAGCCTGAAGAAGTAAGTCTGGCCATTGGTAAGGGTGGTCTGAACATTAAGCTGGCTTCTATGCTGACAGAGTATACAATTGATGTATTCCGTGTCGTTAGCGAGGCTGACGCTGATGAGGATATCTATCTCGACGAGTTCTCTGATGAAATTGACCAGTGGATTATCGACTCTATTAAGGCCATCGGTCTTGACACAGCTAAGCAGGTTCTCAATGCACCACGTGATATGCTCATTGAGAAGGCCGACCTCGAGGAAGAGACTGTCGACCACGTATTGGAAGTGCTCAAGGCTGAGTTTGAGTAAAGTTAAGAATTAAAAATTAAGAGTTAAGAATTAATGGGTGTACGATTAAATAAAGTATTATCAGAACTGAATATAGGACTTCAAACGGCAGTTGATTTCCTAAAAAAGAAGAGCGAGCTGGGAGAGGTGAAGGACGATGCAACGCCCAACACCAAGATTAGCGACGATCAATATGAAGCACTGGTCAATGAGTTCAGCACAGACAAGGCTGTAAAAACTCAGGCAGAGCAGTTGTTCCCTAAGAAGCCTAAAGAGAAGAAGGTCGAGAAGTCTGCCACTCCAGAGAAGGCAGTTACCAAGTCCGACGAGTTGTTGGAGCAGCGTCCGCAATTCAAGCCTCTTGGTAAGATTGACTTAGACAGCATTGGTAAACCCAAGGCTGCATCGGATCGTGCGTCCGACCTTCAGGCTAAAGATTCAGAACCCGTGGCCGCTGCCGAACCACAGGTAGAGGAGGTTGAAGTTCCTCAGGATGAGACTGTAGAAACTCCTGTTGGTGAAGAACCTCAGCAGGAGGCTGAATCAGAAACTGTTGTTGAGGAGCCCGAGCAGGAAACCGTTGAAGACAACGATAGTGAATCAGAAGAGGAAGACGTAGAAGAAGGTCCTGAGTTGGCCAAAACGCCAGGTGATGCTAAGATAGCTCAGAATGCCCCTCAGTTGAATGTGTTGGGTAAGATAGACCTTTCTACCCTCAACCAAAGCACGCGTCCTAAAAAGAAGACTAAGGAAGAGCGTCGCAAGGAGCGTGAGGAGAAGGCTGCTGGTGAGCGCAAGAAGCGTGAGCGTATCCGTCAAGGAAAGGTGGATATCGAGGCTGCTGCTAAACAGGTTAGCCAGCAGAGTAAAAACAACAAGAATAACAACGGTAAGAACAACAACCAGCAGCAGAATCAGCAGGGTGGTAAGAAGAATAAGAAGAACCGTCCTGTGAAGCCTTTGGAGGTTGACGATGAGGCAGTAGCACGTCAGGTTAAGGAAACTTTGGCTCGTCTGACGTCGAAGACCAACCTGAACAAAAAGGGTGCCAAGTATCGTAAGGAGAAGCGTGATGCTGTGGCTGAGCGCATGAACGAGGAGATGGCAGCAGAGGCAGCAGAGAGCAAGGTGCTGAAGCTGACTGAGTTCGTGACCGTTTCAGAGTTGGCTACCATGATGAATGTAGGAGTTAACCAGGTTATCGGTACCTGCATGTCTATTGGTATCATGGTGTCTATCAACCAGCGTCTGGATGCTGAGACCATCAACATCGTGGCTGACGAGTTTGGCTTTACTACCGAATATGTTTCTGCTGAGGTTCAGAACGCCATTACAGAGGAGGAGGACGATGAGAACGATCTGATCAGTCGCGCTCCTATCGTAACAGTGATGGGACACGTCGACCACGGTAAGACATCACTGCTCGACTATATCCGCAATACCAATGTGATTGCTGGTGAGGCTGGTGGTATCACCCAGCACATCGGTGCTTACAATGTGAAGCTGAAGGATGGTCATAGTATTACTTTCCTGGATACGCCAGGTCACGAAGCCTTCACAGCTATGCGTGCCCGTGGTGCTCAGGTGACGGATATTGCTATCATCATCGTAGCAGCTGACGATAGCGTGATGCCTACCACCAAGGAGGCTATCGCTCATGCTCAGGCTGCTAACGTGCCGATGGTATTCGCTATCAACAAGATTGATAAGCCAGGTGCAAACCCTGATAAGATTCGTGAGGACTTGGCAAACATGAACCTCCTCGTCGAAGATTGGGGTGGTAAGTACCAGTGTCAGGAAATCTCAGCAAAGAAAGGTGTTGGCGTCTATGAACTGTTGGAGAAGGTGCTGTTGGAGGCTGAGATGCTTGACCTGAAGGCTAATCCTAATCGTAAGGCTACAGGTTCTATCATCGAGAGCTCACTCGACAAAGGTCGTGGCTATGTCTCAACTGTGCTAGTATCAAATGGTACCCTGAAAGTTGGCGACGTCGTCATCGCAGGTACTGCCTGGGGTAAGGTGAAGGCCATGTTCAATGAGCGTAACCAGCGCATTGAGAAAGCCGGACCCGCTGAGCCTGCTATCATTCTGGGATTGAATGGTGCTCCTACTGCTGGTGACTCGTTCCACGTGATGGAGTCAGAGCAGGAAGCTCGCGAAATCGCCAATAAGCGTATTCAGCTGCAGCGTGAACAAAGCTTGCGTACCACTACCAAGCTTGGTCTCGACGAGTTGTCACACCGTATCGCTCTGGGTGAGTTCCACGAGTTGAACATCATCGTGAAGGGTGATACAGACGGTTCTATCGAGGCACTGTCTGACTCATTCATCAAGCTGTCTACTGAGAAGGTTCAGGTTAACGTCATCTCTAAGGCTGTAGGTCAGATTTCTGAGAACGATGTCATGCTGGCTTCTGCATCAGAGGCTATCATCATCGGCTTCCAGGTTCGTCCTTCTGCCGATGCTCGCAGAGCTGCCGATCGCGAGGGTGTTGAGATCAATACCTATTCTATCATCTACGATGCCATCGACGATGTGAAGCAGACCATGCAGGGTATGCTTGACAAGGTGAAGAAGGAAGTCATCTCTGGTGAGATCGAGGTGAAGCAGGTATTCAAGATATCTAAGGTTGGTACTGTGGCTGGTGGTCTGGTGACTGACGGTAAGGTACACAACAAGGACAAGGCTCGCGTCATCCGTGATGGTATCGTAATCCACACCGCTCCTATCGACGCCCTGAAGCGTTATAAGGATGATGCCAAGGAAGTGGCAACTGGTCTGGAGTGTGGTATCTCACTGGTTAACTTCAACGATATCCAGGTAGGTGATATTATCGAGACCTTCACTGAGATCGAGGTAGAACAGAAACTTTAGCGCTTCGCTAACGAAAAGTGAATAGTGAATAGTGAAAAGTGAAAAGAATGAATTTGTGCGTCAGGTGGCTGAGCAAAAGTATGAATTTGGCTTTACCACCGACGTACATACTGAAATCATCGAGAAAGGGCTGAACGAGGATATCGTTCGGCTCATCTCTGCTAAGAAAGGGGAGCCCGAGTGGATGCTCGAGTTCCGCTTGAAAGCGTTCCGCTACTGGCAGGAGCAGACGGAGCCGAAGTGGGGACACGTTCACGTGCCACCCGTTGACTATCAGGCAATCAGCTATTATGCCGACCCCACCGCGAAGAAATCCACAGTTCCCTCAGGTTCTCCTGAGGGGATCGACCCTGAATTGGAGAAAACCTTCGACAAGCTAGGTATTCCTCTAGAGGAGCGCTTGGCACTGAGCGGCAATACCGCCGTCGATGCCATCATGGACTCGGTGAGCGTAAAGACCACCTTCAAGGAGAAGCTGCGTGAGAAGGGGGTCATCTTCTGTTCCATTGGTGAGGCCATCAAGGAGCATGGCGATTTGGTTCGCCAGTATCTGGGTTCTGTAGTGCCTTATCGTGACAACTTCTTTGCAGCCTTGAACAGCGCCGTCTTCAGCGATGGTTCGTTTGTCTACATCCCCAAGGGTGTTCGCTGTCCAATGGAACTGAGCTCGTATTTTCGTATCAACGCAAGAAATACGGGTCAGTTTGAGCGTACCCTAATCATTGCAGACGACGATGCCTACGTATCTTATTTGGAGGGATGTACAGCGCCCATGCGTGATGAGAACCAGCTACATGCAGCCATCGTAGAGATTATCGTGATGGATCGTGCGGAAGTGAAGTACTCAACGGTTCAGAACTGGTATCCTGGCGATGAGAACGGTAAGGGCGGTGTGTTGAATCTGGTAACCAAGCGTGGCGATCTGCGTGGTGTAGATAGTAAGTTATCGTGGACTCAGGTTGAGACGGGTTCGGCCATCACATGGAAATACCCCTCCTGCATTCTGCGTGGTGATAATAGTGTTGCTGAATTCTATTCCGTCGCTGTCACCAACAATTATCAGGAGGCCGATACAGGTACGAAGATGA
Source organism: uncultured Prevotellaceae bacterium (assembly GCA_902762565.1). Lineage (GTDB taxonomy): Bacteria > Bacteroidota > Bacteroidia > Bacteroidales > Bacteroidaceae > Prevotella. The sequence goes on along the minus strand of CACWOS010000004.1, from coordinate 20,752 downwards.
TTCATATTGGTAAGAACACCAAGAGTACTATTATCTCGAAGGGTATCTCTGCTGGTCACTCGCAGAACTCGTATCGTGGATTGGTGCGTGCAGCATCAACAGCCGACAATGCCCGTAACTACTCCAGTTGTGATTCGCTGCTTCTGGGTTCTGACTGTGGTGCACACACCTTCCCCTATATGGATGTACATAACGATACTGCAGTGTTTGAGCACGAGGCTACCACCTCAAAGATCTCTGAAGATCAGCTGTTCTATTGCAATCAGCGTGGTATCCCCACAGAGCAAGCCGTAGGACTTATCGTAAACGGCTACGCCAAGGAGGTGCTACAGAAGTTGCCTATGGAGTTTGCCGTTGAGGCTCAAAAGCTTCTTAGCGTATCATTAGAGGGTACCGTGGGATAACTCCAAACTTAGCGAATAATATATTTGACGCGCTGCTTCACTTTGTTGGAGGAGAGCGTCATTTTTATGCGGTATAGGTGTTGGCCCCACATCTGTTTTAGAATAGAGTCGAGTTGTGACGTGAGGTCTTCAATCTCAGGTGTTAGTTGTTTGGCATCGTAGATTAGGACATGATCGCCCAGCGTGATGATGCCTGCCTTTGTGAGTTGAGGCTCAACAGGAGTGATGAGCATCAGTTGGGTGGGGGCCAGATAGCTCTGTAGGGCAAAGTCTTCCGTTACTTCCACTTGCTTTCCTTTTTGTACTTTGATGGTACGATGCCAATGGTGTATTTGTGCTTCGGTAGGGTAGGCACTGCTAATGTCGAGTGTCAGTTGGCCAGTTTTGTGACTAATGACTTGCGCCTTATACTGCTTGCCGTCACGCTGGCTGTAGCCATTGATGCGAGGCAAGTTGTGATAGTCGCTCTGCATAGTCCAAATGTCGTAGCGCTGACGGGAGAAGGTTTTTGAGGTATACTCACCCACTCCAGGATCGATAAAGAGTGGCTCACCATTGGGATAGACGATGAAGGACCCCACATCGTTATGGTTATGACTTTCGCCATTATGGCCACCCTTCATGGCGACAAACGGCTCACGTGCAGTCATAATCTGCAGGTCGGGCAGCCAGACCTCCTGAAGATGTGGTTCACGAGGCGTTTCACGTAAAAAGTCCTGAATATGTTTGAGGAAAATGAGTTCTCGACCCAGCGAGGGCCAGTTACCACTCTTATTATAAAGTTGGGCAGCCTGATGTAGCACGTCCTCCTGTAGTCCCACCCAAGCAGCATATTGGCACATGGTCTTATCGCCTGTCATCAGTCCGAAGGGATAGCCAATGTTGATGTTGAGCATAGCACGATTTCCATGTGCATCAGCAAAGTTGACGGCATAGTTGTTAACTATATACATCTTATATATATAGGACTCCATAGCCAATAGTTTGGGAGAGGTGAAAAGTGATGAGAGATAATAAACCTCAAACAAGGAGGCGGCAGCGCGGTCCCAATAATGGGGCCCCTCGTCGCAACCGCCATCCTCTGGATAGGCAACCATAAAGGCATCTGCGGCCTTGTTGATTTGGTCAATAGCCTGTTGGCGACGTGTTTCATTATGTTCACAAAACAAGACGCAGGCCAACCAGTTCGAGCATATCCAAGGGTTCCAATTCATGCCAGCCGTTTTCCACCAGTATTTGGTCATCACGGCTTCTTGCAATATACGTCGGCTAATCTCGCTATCAATGCGTTGAACAAGCAAAGGCGAAAACTTATTGAGCTCATCGCCCATCACATAGCGTGTATAGGCCACAAGGGCTGCCGTCTCGGCATTAAAGAGGTCTACAGTCTGGTCATCAGGACGTGGCATCTCTGTCTTATAGTGGGCAGGTAATCCCCACCAAGTTTCCTCGAGAGTACTCTGTAGTCCGTTGATGATGTCGTTGGTAAAACGGTGCTTGCCTTCAATGATTTCGGCCATCACAAGGGCAGCCAACTGGCGACGTTTCTCGAACAAGATACTTTCGTAGTGTGTGCGGTTGCCTGTCTTTTTGAATTCAGCAAAGACAGAGGCTGGCAAACTGTACCACTGCTGCCCTAAATATTGTTCACCAAAAGCGATATAGCTTTGGCGCATTGACTCAGGAACAGAGTCGCGCCAAAACGTGTTACCCCATTTAGGGAACAAATCGGTGGCATGCAGCTTAACAGATGCCATCGATAGCGTTATAATTAGTCCTAATAACGATAGCCAGCTTCTCACTTCTTCATGACTTTACGAGTACGGCCGTTCTTTTGTTTCATGATATTTATGCCACGTTGGTATGTCCGACGTAGTAGACCATCAGCACTATAGATCTTGGTACCCTGGTTGCCGTCTTTCAGACCCTCGGCCATAATGTCCTGAATATCGGTGGAGTAGTTGTCGTAGCTGAATGCTTCATCCACCTTGTCGCCCCAAATATACTCCTCTAGTCCAGGATAGTCAATAAAGGGGTTACGATTATTCTGAATGTCATATACGGCATTATTACGATTAATCTCTTTCTCACTGACAGGATCGTTTTTAGCCCATTTCATCAGCATCTTCAACTGCCATTCGCTCAAGCCGGGATACTTGTTGCCGTCAAAGGTGGCCAGAACAGCCTTTTGAGTCTCGCCAGAACCGTTTACACCATAATTCGTATACCAATCCACAATTTTCTCTTCGTAACAAGTGACCATATAAAAATAAGTTCGTGCAAAGTCGCCTTTGTATTCGTCGTTGGGTTCAAAGACGGTACCGTCGTAGCCCTCAAAAGTACATTTGCCCAATTTACTGAAATTGTTGGCAGACTTATAACTCTCGCCATTGGTCTCGCCAAAGGGATGGTTGCTACGTTTGCTGTTTACATAGCCATCTGTAGGATACATGTGGTACAGATCGGTGTACATGGGCATCACCTTGCCTCCAAACCAACTATTGGGCATTGAATGTTCGCGGTTATAAACATCGCCTTCTTTCTTGTAATTGCCTGCCTGATCAATGCCGAATTCCATTTCTCGCAAATTCGAATACATGTCCCACACCTTTCCATTTGAGAGTACATCTGTAGTTCGAAAATGAGTCCAAAGTGCCTTGTAGGCATTGTCAAGTGAACCACCTTCGTTACGATCGTAAATCACGCCGCACAAAGCAGTCTTCAACTCTGCTCCCTTCTTGCCATCGGCAGCCTTGTAGTATTCACCAGAATTGTTGGGACCTTGTGCCCAACTTGTTGCTGCCAGTGTGAGCAGCCATGCTGTAAAGAATAGTTTTCTGTTCATAATATTTAAGTTTAAAGTTTTAATCTTTCTGATTGGGGAATTGTTGATAGATGCGCAGGTCATACTCGTTGCTAGCAGCAAAAACGTACTCCATGATGTCTGCGGTATCGTGTTCAAAGTCGTTCCATGCTTGGGCATGTAGCCAGAAGGTCAGTTCCAGACAACAGCCACCCTGCGAGGCCTCAGCCTGCCGAACCAATGGATTTTTCTCACCCATTACTTTGGGATTGTTGCGCAGCCACTGTTCTAAATGTTTACGGAACTTAGTGATATTGGCTACGCCGTCACCGTCAAGATGGATGGAGCGGAAGTCGAAGAAGATGCGGCGCGACTGTTTGCGACCCTCGTTCTGTTCCATGCCTACCCAGTTTTGGAACGAGCCGTCGACCAGTGTCTGGGGACTGACGGTAATGATGGTATTATCAAAGTTGCGTACTTTAACCGTTGTCAGCGTGATATCCTCTACACGACCGTTGGCACCAGCCGAGGGCACGGTAATCCAATCGCCTACATGCAGCATATCATTAGAAGTAAGACGGATACCAGCAACCAAGCCCTTGATGGTATCTTGAAAAGCTAACATCAGGATAGCTGAGGCTGCACCCAGTCCGGCAAAAAGTGTAGCAGGATTCTTGTCAATGATGATGGCCACTACCACGATGATGGCAATAAAGATGATGATAATTTTCAGTACACCACATAATGAATGCAGGTATTGTCGTCGAGCCGACCGTTGCGTACCAGGCTCCAACTGCTTCATTGAATCGGTGAAGACGATAATGGTGCGAGCCGACATCAGCGTGATATAGATGCCAGTCAAGCGTGTCAACACTTCACGGACGGTAGGAAAATCAAAGAAAGTCCAGGGCAACAACTGCCAGATAACGATAGCAGGTACAATGCTACAGGCTGACTTCAGCACGCGTTCGTTGAACATGATGTCGTCCCAGCGTGCTTCCGTTTTCTTCGTCAGTTTTAGTACTACAGGTATCAACAATTTACGGCATAGCCAACCCGATAGAAAAGCTAAGGCAAAGGCTATTACTACCAGAATAGTGTGGGTAACCCAGTTAATGGTATCACCCGTCACGCCACATGCTTCTACCAGTTGTTCTATCCAAATCTGAATTTCTTCCATAATGTCTCAATCTTCAGCGTTCAATATTCAACAGCAATTCAATATCTTCCAGTGAATTGGCTACGGCTATCCAGTCCTGCCACTGCTGACGTATGACGCCACGTGCCTGAAGGTCGTCAAGCATAGCTATCATACCATTCCAAAAGCCTTTCATGTTATACAGGATGACACGTTTGTGATGATACCCAATGGTCGCCGAAGCGGCAACCGTAAAGACTTCGTCAATGGTACCAATGCCGCCAGGCAGAGCAATGAACACATCAGCCTGAGCCTCCATCAGTTGCTTGCGATCACTCAGGTTGTCGCACATAATCTCTACGTCTACATACTCAGAGATGCGTCCGTTTTTCTCGATAATCTTTGGAATCACGCCAATGGTACGACCTCCAGCTTCGTGAGCTGCTTTCGCCACACACTCCATCAGGCCGCAATTGACACCACCATACACTATGGTATGGCCGTTCTTGGCAGCCCAGATGCCCAATGCTTCTGTTAGGCTAAAGAAGTCTGGGTCAATCTGCTGATTAGCAGAGCAAAACACACATATCTTCATAACTTCTGCAAAGTTACAAAAAAGTTTGGAGTTTAGTATTTAGTGTTTAGAGAAATTTTGCATGTGACAGCAAATTTTTTAATGTTTAATGTTTAATGTTTAATGTTTTTCGTATCTTTGCAACCGAATAACAAAAAGTAATTATAGACATTTGAAGACATTTGAAGAACTTGGTGTCAGCGAAAGGATTCGCCGCGCCATTGAGGAGATGGGGTTCGTACAGCCCATGCCCGTACAGGAGGAAGTAATACCTTATCTATTAGGTAATAAAAATGACGTTATCGCCCTAGCCCAGACGGGTACAGGTAAGACGGCAGCATTTGGTATACCCGTGCTGCAAAGGATAGCCGAGATGCCACACCCGCAGATGGGCGAAATTGGGAGGGGACTGCCTCATGCCCTTGTTTTGGCTCCTACACGTGAACTTTGTCTGCAGATAGCTGACGACTTGCGCGACTTTGCGAAGTATTTGGATGGCATCCACATTGAGGCGGTCTATGGAGGTGCCTCGATAGAACAGCAGATTCGTGCCCTGCGTAAGGGTGTGCAAATCATTGTGGCCACACCAGGTCGACTCCTCGACTTGATGAATCGTGGCGTGGCCAAGTTGGACGATGTGCATAACGTGGTACTCGACGAGGCCGACGAGATGTTGAACATGGGCTTCTCAGAGAGTATCGATGCCATTTTGGAGGGTGTACCTGAGGATAGGAACACGTTACTCTTCTCTGCTACGATGAGTAGGGAAATTGAACGCATCGCCAAGGGTTATCTACGCGATTATAAGGAGATTGTTGTTGGCTCGCGCAACGAGGGTGCTGAGCACGTGAACCATATCTACTATATGGTAAATGCCAAGGATAAATACTTGGCACTCAAGCGATTGGTAGACTACTATCCACGCATTTTTGCTATTATCTTCTGTCGTACGAAGATAGAAACGCAGGAGGTGGCCGACAAACTTATCAAAGACGGTTATAATGCCGAGTCATTACATGGCGACTTGTCGCAGCAGCAGCGCGACCTGACTATGCAAAAGTTCCGCCAGCATACCGTTCAACTCTTGGTAGCTACTGATGTGGCTGCCCGTGGACTGGATGTTGACGACCTGACACATGTCATTAACTACGGACTGCCAGACGACATAGAGAACTACACCCACCGCTCTGGTCGTACGGGTCGTGCAGGCAAGAAGGGTACTTCTATCAGTATTGTCCACATCCGCGAAAAGCATAAGATTCGCAATATCGAGAAGGAAATCGGTAAGAAGTTCGAAGAAGGCATCATTCCATCGGCAGAAGAGATATGTAAGAAGCAGCTCTATAAGGTGATGGACCAGATTGTGAAGGCCGATGTCGACGAGGAGCAGATAGCTCCGTTTATGCAAGATATCAGTCGCTATTTCGAGTATGTCGACAAGGATGATCTCATCAAGAAAATTGTCTCCTTGGAGTTTGGCAAGTTCTTAGCTTACTATGCCGATGCCCCAGAAATCTTGCCCGTTTCATCGAGAAAAGAGGGGAAAGGCGAGAAAATAGAGCGCGGCAACAAGAGCAAAAAAACAGTAACACCTACGAGCAAGGGTATGCGTAAGTTGTTTATCAATCTAGGTAAGAAGGACGGCTTTTATCCTGGCGAACTGATGCAGTTTCTGAACAAGAACGTACGTGGCCATGTGGCTGTAGGCCATATCGACCTGCTAACCACGATGTCGTACTTTGAGGTGCCTGAGGAGGATGCCGAACGTGTCATCAAATATGTCAACGGTCAGGTGTACAAGAAGCGTGAGGTGCGTTGTAACGACGCCGACGAAGGCGGCAAACCTTCCAGACCATCTAAAACATCTAGAGACTCTAGACCTGCTAGAAAATCTAGGGATACCAGCCCTCAGAAGACTTATAAGAAAGAAGACTGGATGAAGTTCCTGAAGGGCGAAGAGCCCGATTTCAGCGAGGAAGGCTGGGCCATTCGCAAGCCTCGTAAGAAGAAGTAATTTAGTTCTAATCAATAATTGTAAAAAGACTATGAGAACAAAGATTCTGACCTTATTGTGTTTGTTAGGTGCCGGCATACTCATTGCCCAGGCGCAAGTCAAGAAACGCCCTGCCGCCAAGAAACCTGCCGCCGCCGCAGCAGCTAAGAAGCCCGGTGCAACCAAGTCGTCAGGTAAGTTTGCCATCTTGGACTTCGATCAGTGGATTCAGCACGACCTCTTCGAGGATGCTAACAACATCTATTTCCTGGATTATAAGAATGGCGAATCGAATACGCTTCGTGCAGTGGACAAGAAGACTGGAGAAGTGAAAATCGTTGTGCCCAGAAAGACCCGTCGTCGTGCTAAGATCCTTTGTGCAGGAGCCGACAGCAGCAATATCTATATGCGTTTGGAAGATATTGGCATTGTGCGCTTCAATGGCACGGATGTCAACACGTCAGAGGTGCTGGTGAAGCAACAGCCGTGGGGTGACGATGCTTATCTGGTAAAATCTATGGAAGGCAGCAAAATTATCACGTCGCCCAATGGCCGTTATATTGCTCTGATAGGAATTAATAATAGTTTGGTGTTCGACCAACAGGAGAAGCTTATCACGGGCTATTACGGTGATGCGTGGGATGGTATATTGAGTAATAATGGTACCCTGTTCTATCATGGTATGGAGAATATATGTATTCTGCCGAAGGGACAGCCGACCCCCAACTTCCGTGACAAGAAGAATGCGATAGGTCACAAGGAGTGGAAAATGAAAGAGATTGGTAATGGTGGTGGCGGCGAAGTCACAGCGATTTGGCGTGATGACGTCGACAACGTGCTTTATGTTGCTATGGGTGAGCAGATTATGCGTTCGCCTATGAAGAATATGAAATGGGAGGAGGCCTATGTTCTGCCTGGCGAGAATAAGAAGTTTACGCGTGTGGCCTTCAGTCAGAAACATGTGTTTGCAGAGACCGATAACTTCGAGAAGCACTACTACGAATGGACCAACAAGAAACTAGAAGGTACGCCCACCATTACTAAGCAGATGGAGTTCGAGACAGACATTGTTGGTAAGGAGAAATGGACAGGACTGGAGCGTAAGGAGAAAATCAGTTCCGTAAGTAGTGTCTATTGCGACTGGAATGGTAACTTCTGGCTCCGTGAGGGCGATGGCCGTTTCTTTATTTACAATCCAAACGGCATCGTGGGGCTGAGCGCGCTGAAAGGAAAAATCACCAAGAGTGAACTGCCACCAGTAGACTAATTACGAGTTCTTCATAAAAGAAGTGAGTAAAAAGCCTAAAAACTTTTGGCTTTTTACTCACTTATTCGTACCTTTGTACCCCAAATAAGAAGTAGTAGTATGAAGAAATATGTAATAATGGCACTGGCCGTGCTGGGCATGGTTTCGTGCAGCGAAAAGAAATTCCACGTAGAAGGTAGTATTACGAATGCCAAAGATTCTGTACTCTATCTAGAGAACATCGGTTTGATGGGTCCGGAGGTCATTGACTCCGTTCGTCTTGATGCCGATGGTAAATTCAGTCTGGCTGGCCAGGCCCAGCAGGCTCCTGAGTTCTATCGTCTGCGCATCAGCGACCAGATTATCTCACTCTCGATAGATTCTACAGAGACTGTTACGGTGAATGCCGCCTATCCGCAGATGGCCTCGCAGTACGAGGTCAGCGGTTCCGACAATTGTGCCAAGATTAAGGAGTTGGCCCTGCGTCAAATGGATTTGCAGAAGCGTGCTATGGCTGTGGGTCGTAACGAGTCTCTGACCATCGACCAGGCTAATGACAGTATTTTGGCATTGGTTCAGCAGTATAAGGAAGATGTGAAACGTGACTATATCTTCCCTGACCCAGCTAAGCCATATGCGTATTTTGCTTTGTTCCAGACATTAGGCAATACGTTGATATTCAATCCTCGCACCAATCGCGACGATATCAAGGTGTTTGCCGCTGTTGCCACTAGTTGGGACACCTACTATCCAGATGCCGAGCGTGGCAAGAACTTGCACAATATCGCCATTGAGGGCATGAAGAACGTGCGTATAGCCGATGCCGACCAGTCAAAGACCATTGATCCCGCAAAGATTCAGACTGCTGGTGTCATTGACATTGCCTTAAATGATAACAAGGGACAGTTGCGTAAATTGACCGACTTGAAGGGACAAGTCGTATTGCTCGACTTCCACGTCTTTGCTCAGAACGAGTCGCCTGCCCGCATCCTGGCACTGCGTGAAATCTACAATAAGTATCATGCCCAAGGCCTCGAAATCTATCAAGTCAGCCTTGATGCCGACGAGCACTTCTGGAAGCAGCAGACGGCAGCCCTGCCTTGGATTAGCGTACGTGCTGACGAGAACAACAACAGCTTCTTGACTATTTATAATGTGCAGACCTTACCCGAGTTTTTCCTGATTGACCGCGGCAACAACTTGATTAGCCGTTCACAGCAAATCAAGGACCTTGAAGAAGATATTAAGAAGTTGCTGTGATAAAGTGACTATACAAAGGCTTTGGACAAGTATCTACATTCTGAGTCAAAAAAGGTGATAAAATGAAGATAGTAGATAATTTTGTATTCAGGTTAAGAAAAGTATGGATGGGAGTTGCGATTATCATCGTGGCAGCCATTTTAAACGAAGTTATTAGTCTTGGTACATACCTCTATACCAAATATACGGTAGGAGAGCAGACAGAAGAGAGGGTTAGACAGGACCTGCAAGAACTGGAGCGCATTAACAACCTGAAGGCAAGGGTAGAATCTGCTGTTATAGCGACGGTTGGTACTGTTGAGGAATTCCGAGGCGACACTAAGCGCATCGATGATGCAGTCATGGTGGCAATTAGAGCCATATAGGCTGTGCTCTCACTCTACATACCAAGCCCATTTTAATGAATGTAACGATTCATGATGAAAAAGATGATGCAATGGGTGCTTGCTGCCACCCTCATTAGCAGCATAAGTCTGTTTATAGCTTGTTCGAACAAAGACAAGACAATAGTTTGTTCTACGGATGACTCGAGCCAGTTTGTAACATTGACCGACGTTGTGCCTGATGCTATTCTAGAAATTCGCTACTATGGTACTTATAATTTCGTGGGCAGTCGCATCGATGGCTATTTGGAACCTACGGCTCTGCTGACAAAGCAAGCTGCTGAAGCATTGAAGGCTGTAAGCGATGATGTGAAAGCACAGGGCTACCGTCTAAAGATATACGATGCCTATCGTCCGCAGAAGGGAGTCGACCACTTTGTTCGCTGGGCAGAAAACGTTGCTGACACGCTGATGAAGTCTTACTTCTATCCTGATTTGGACAAGAGCGTGCTCTTCGAACAGGAATACATCATGGAGAAGAGTGGTCACACACGTGGCTCCACGGTTGATCTGACGCTCTTCGACATGACGACGGAGAAGGAAGTGGATATGGGTGGAACGTTCGACTGGTTCGGTCCCGAGAGCCATCCCGACTTCTGTGGTAATCCCGAAACGGGCGAATATACGGGCGACAACAGCGCGAGTCCCAAAGGCCGCAGCATCACCGAACAACAATTCAGGAACCGTATGATTCTGCGTAAGGCCATGCTAGTCCATGGCTTTAAGCCGTTGGACAGCGAATGGTGGCACTTTACGTTGAAAGACGAACCGTTCCCTGATACTTATTTCACCTTTCCTGTCAAACAGCTTTAAAAGCTGCGCAGCCAAGCTTTCAGTTCAAGCATCATCTCGAAATGATAGGCAAACGATTGGCGGATGCCAAAGCCGTGGCCACCTGAGGGATAGACGTACATGGCTGCAGGCACCTTGTTGGCATACAACTCTTCGTAGTAGTTTATGCTGTTGATGGGCGGTACGGCGCGGTCGTCGTGTGCTAAAGCCAGGAAGGCACGCGGGGTGTGCTTAGTGATGTGCTGTTCGTTGCAATATTCGTTCACTAGTTTACGTTTGGGATTCTTGCCCAGCAGATTGTCGCGTGAGCCTTGATGAGTCGTACCTTGTTCCATGGAGATAACTGGATAGAACAGTATCTGGAAGTTGGGTGCAGCATCACCAGTGGCATGAGTGGCAACCGTAGAGGCTAGGTGGCCTCCAGCCGAGAACCCCATGATACCGACGTCCTTGGTATTGATATGCCACTCTTCAGCATGCTGGCGAACTAGTCGCATAGCTTCTTCGGCATCTTCAGCAGGTACCGTATAGTTGCCGTGAGGCATACGATACTTCAGGACAATGAGAGCGATGCCCTGACCATTGAAGAAAGGAGCCCAATCAAACCCCTCATGTTGCATGGCAAGATGCGAGTAGCCACCACCTGGACAGCATACGATAGCACGTCCTGTGGCCTTCTTTTCGTTAGGCAGGTATATGGTAACCTTAGCCATGTCGTTTGGGTCACCATTACTTGTTTTCGGGCCATTGGGCCATAGGTTCATCTCAATAGGTTTCTGTGCCATGGCCATTGTGGCTATGAGCATCATGAGACATGTCAGTACTTGTTTCTTCATAAATCTCTGTTTTTTCGGATATGTTTTGTACTTTTTTCAAGTAATCTTAAAACCATTGCATCAGTTGGCGCAGATAGCTGGTTAGTTCGGCAGCCATAAACTGGTGTTGCCAGATAGAAGGATGCCAGTCGGCACCATACTTCAGCGAACCGTTGTGTGGGGTGAAATCAAAGCGGTAGACTTGTTGGTCGCCGCTTTTCTTGGCTTCGTCAACCAACTCGTTGAGAGTCTTCTTGGCTATTTCAAGTTCCTTGCCACCCATCATCGAGCCCGTGAGGAAGACGATTTTGGCCTGTGGGTTGTGTCCACGTACTTGTTTGTAGAACTGCTGGTAGGCCTGCTTGAAGCGCTTGACGTCATAGTTGTTGGTCGACAAGTCGTTAGTACCCAGATTGATGCATACCACCTGAGGCTGATAGCGACGGAAGTCCCAGCGTTCAGAGCGGTCGTAAAGGTTGGTGTATTCGTATTCAGTGGTCATCACATTCTCAGGCGTACCCGTCTTGGGACCACCATAGTGTCGATAAACGCCGATGCCTGATCGGGCTACAACATGAGCCTGGGCACCAAGGTTGCGAGCCGTCATTTGTGCATAAGAATAGTAATGATTCTCTGTTTCGTACTCGAAATGGTCGGCTTCTGATATCGACTCATTACCATAGGCACAAGTAATGGAGTTCCCGATGAATTCGATGGTTTTTGAGGGTAGGGCAGGTGGTGGCAATAGCGTGGCACCACTATCGAGGACGAAACCCCAGAAACTTGGCTTCAGGTCGTAACCCTCGATAATGTACATCAGTCTGACGGTATGCTGGCCTTGTGGCAGGGCGGTAGCTAGCGTCACGACCGAGTCACGAGCACCCATAAAGGCCACCTTGAACGGTTCGGCCTGGTCAATCTGTGCCATGAAGTAGCCACTCTTCGGCTTGGCTATCATTTTCAACGACGTTCCTGTGAAGCAAGCATTGATTTGCACGCCAGGGAACGTGAAGCGCGGACGCTCAGGCTGGTCGAAGCAGATACGCCCGATGTATTGTATGTTTTTGTTGGTAGGACGGATGATGGTGCCCTGAATGGGCAGTGTCGTGGAAGCAGTACCAACCATGGTAGCAAAGGTCATGCAAAATGCCAAGAAAGGACGTTTCATATGAAGGTTTTTGTTGTTTTGCCTGCAAAGATACGAAAAAAAAGACAATTGGCAATTGATAATTGATATTTATTTCTTATCTTTGCAATTCAAATGATGAAGAATAATCATGATGGACGAAGATTTTGACATCCGACAAGAGCAGATGAGCTCCAGCGAAAAGGAGTTCGAGAATGCCCTGCGACCTTTGGCGTTCAACGATTTCAGTGGACAACAGCAGGTAGTAGAGAATCTCGAAGTGTTCGTTGAAGCAGCCAAATATCGTGGTGAACCATTAGACCACGTATTGCTTCATGGTCCTCCTGGACTTGGAAAAACCACGCTGTCGAATATTATAGCTAACGAACTGGGTGTGGGCTTTAAGATTACGAGTGGTCCTGTGCTTGATAAGCCAGGCGACTTGGCAGGTATCCTGACGTCACTGGAGAAGAACGACGTGTTGTTTATCGACGAAATACATAGACTGTCGCCTGTGGTGGAAGAGTATCTCTACTCGGCGATGGAAGACTATCGTATTGACATCATGATAGACAAGGGGCCGTCAGCGCGTTCGATACAGATAGACTTGAATCCGTTTACGTTGGTGGGTGCTACGACACGTAGTGGACTGTTGACGGCGCCGTTGCGTGCGCGTTTCGGCATCAATATGCACCTGCAGTACTACGACCCAGAGACGCTACAGAAGATTATTGAGCGTTCGGCCAGCATCTTGCGTGTACCGATTACGACGGATGCATCGCTCGAGATTGCCCGTCGTTCACGTGGTACGCCTCGTATTGCCAATGCTTTGTTGCGTCGTGTACGTGATTTTGCCCAGGTAAAGGGCACAGGACGTATTGATACAAGCATTACGAAAGTGGCGCTGACAGCGTTGAACATCGACCAATATGGACTGGACGAAATTGACAACCGCATCCTGCTCACCATCATCGACAAATTCCGTGGTGGTCCAGTTGGTATTACGACTATCGCAACAGCTATTGGCGAAGATGCCGGTACGGTAGAGGAGGTGTACGAGCCCTTCCTCATCATGGAAGGTTTCATCAAGCGTACGCCTCGTGGTCGTATGGCGACGGAACTGGCCTATAAGCATTTCGGACGCAACCCATATAGTGGTAACATCATGGAACCTACACTTTTTGAGTAATATCCGTTGCAAAAAGATAAGAATGATGAGAACAGGAATATTTGTAGGAAGTTTCAATCCTTTTACGGTGGGACACGATTCCATCGTCACCAGAGCATTGCCGCTGTTCGACCGCTTGGTCATTGGTGTGGTGGGTGATCAAGTGCATAAGCCCGATATGCCATCGGCCGAAGAGCGTATCAAGGCTATTGCCGACCTCTATAAGAATGAGCCTGCCATCGATGTGAAACCATATTATGGACTGGCTGTCGATTTTGCACGGGCAGAAAATGCTCAATTCATAGTAAAAGGAGTACGCAGTGTCAAGGATTTCGAGTACGAACGTGAACAGGCTGACATCAACCGTCATCTGAGTGGCGTAGAGACCATCCTGCTTTATGCCGAACCGCAGTTTTCATCGATTTCATCGTCCATGGTGCGCGAATTGCAACACTTCGGCGTCGATGTCACGCCATATCTTCCGAAAAGGTAAAAAGTCCTAAAGTCCTGTAGTCCGTTGCAAAAAAATATAACAAGAATGATTACATACAGCACAGAAAACGTTAAGTTTCCGAATATCAAGCGGAGAGAGACGACAGCTTGGATTCGAAGAGTGGCCGCCACTTACGGTAAGAAGGTAGGCGAAGTGGGCTACTTGTTCTGCGACGACGAGCATATCCTTGCCGTCAATCGCGAATACTTACAGCACGACTATTATACTGATATCATCACTTTTGATTATTGCGAAGACGATGTGGTCAACGGCGACTTAGTCATCTCGCTGGATACGGTACGCTCGAATGCTGAGCTCTTTGGCAAGGATTACGACGAAGAGCTGCATCGGGTCATTATCCACGGAATCCTGCACCTTTGCGGACTCAACGATAAGGGCCCAGGCGAGCGCGAGCTGATGGAGGCTGCAGAGGACAAGGCCCTGAAATTGCGATGAAATCGACGTTTTTTATTTCTTGCGACTACTGAGGAACGTGATATAGTTGTCGCAGCGCGAAACATAACGGCTGGTACGCTGGGCATTTGCTTGCTCGAAGCGTGCCAGTTCTGTTAAGGCCTGATACTGGGATGACTCCGGATGAACCTTCAGCACGTCTTCCATCTTCGAGCTGTCCCATTCGAGGGTGTACCACGGATTCTTATGCAAGTAGTAGTACGACATGGCAAAGAGCGCCTTTTCTTTCAGATTGAAGTCGTCGGTCTTGCTGGCCTCTTGCAGATAGTCTAAAGCCTTGGCAGCAAGGTCGGTTTCATTAACGCGTAATTCATCCCAAATGCTCTTGCCGTCGCGCATCAGGAACCAGCAGTCACCTGTGAAGTTAGCCTGTGCATAGCGTACAGCCAAGTCGTAACAACGCTGCTGACGCTGTAGTCCGCTGAGCACGTTCAGCTCACCCTCCATCTGTTGCATCTCGCGGCAGAAGGTCATCTTAGGATGCTGGTTCACTTCCCAGTTATAATCACCATATTCGTAGCTGGACTTCAGCCATTGACGCTGTATCCAAGGTTCTACCGTATATCTGCGGTTGACGGCATAGCAAACATAGCCTTTCTTGTTGTAGAATTGTAAGGGAACCTTCGAAAGCCACTGCATCGCCTTGTCCCATTGGCACAGGCGCATATACTTGGTTCCTACCAGGTCGTTCATGTCGTCAAGCTTCATGTCCTGAAGCGGTTTTAGTGTTTCCTCAAGAGCGTTGCCGGCAGGCTTCTGACAATAGTAGACGTACTTCTGCAGGTTTTCAACCTTCATGGTGTCAATCATATATCCATAGCGATAGTGGCCTGCAGCCTTATAGATGGCCAGCGACGTCAGGGGCTGTCCAGCCTCGTTATATTTCTCGCCCAGCACTTGATGTACGATACGATGGAGGGCATTGTCGTAATAATTGGCCATTTCATCGCGAGAAGAGCTGTGACTTTTCAACCACTTGAATTCGCCTGCCACCCAGTTGTCAAACTGAGCACTGATGGGTTGTTGGGCAGAGTTGACGTAAATTTGGATGACGCGGGCAACGTCCTTCATACGTTCTGTTCCGTCCAGCGTCGTAGCGGTATAGATATCCGTCACGGCCTTCTGTTTTTTGTCATAGAGGAATTCTAGCCAGGCCTGTGCGGTCTTCCAGAGGGCAGGCACTCGTGTCTTACCCTCGTTGACGACCTGTCCAGCGAACGTGATCATCTGTTCGGCCTCGCTGCGTACAATCTTGCGGATAAAGAGCTTACCCTCGTTGCCTTCGCCGTCAATGGCCTCCTGGGCATTGTTCACGAAATCCTGCAACAGGAAGGGTAGCACAGCAGAGTTAGCATCGCGCAGGTATTCTTGGCGGATGGCCTCAAAGGAACGGCTCTTGTAGTATTGCGTCATCAGGCTGTTCCAGTCGCCCTGTTCGGCAAAGATGCGACCAGCCTCGTCGGCACGTCCTCGTTTCAGCAGAGCTCCGGCATAGATATTTTTCATCATGTCCTTATAGACGGTCTCAATGAATTGGCTAGCGGTCTGCTCCCAGAAGTTGACATTCTCGTAATGGTTGCCCAACAACATGTTGGCACGCATATAGAGCAATGCATGCTGACTGCGCAGCTTGGTGCGTATCTTGCCGGAAGCATAGGCTTGTACTTGAAGGATTTTCTTCTCACGTTTAGCCAAATCTTCCTTGCTGGGGTAGTTCCACTGCTCTGATGCTACCTCGTCGGCACAGTCAAGGTACAGCTTCAGGTGCTTGATGTAGCTGACCATCAAGGGGTCATTTTTCTCTTGGGCTATTTTGATGGCTTCGTCGGCATTAAACCAGAAGTAGTCCTTGGTATCGCCCAGATACGCTTGCCAGTTTTTGTTGCAGATGTCATACACACGTGTTCTGAACTCTTGCTTGTCGCACACACAGAACAAGTAGTAGTTGTCCGTACCTCCTCCGGCACAGGCAAGCGAAGGCAGAACCATTGCTGCCAACAGACTAATGATGATAAATCGCTTCATACGTTTCGGGTTTATAATGGTTTATGTTATCTTTATCCAAATGATAAGTCAGGATGGTGTTGCGCAACTCTGGACGCTTCTTCTCCATAGCCTCCTTCACCTTTAGAATCTCGTCGGGCTCGGCCGCATGCTCCAAATGCAGGTTCTGATAGTTGCGAATCCAGCGGAAGGTAGGGTAGGCGGCTGCCAACGGCAGTTCGTAGTCGGCCAAATAGCGAAGATAGGGTTGGACGTCGCGTATGTCTAAAATGGGGTTGCGTTCGTTGAATTTATTGGGATCACCTGTGTTGTATATCATCAGCACGCCATAATCCGCTGGTGGTACGGGCATTGACAGCTGGTGCAGTCGGATGGTAGTCGATAGCCGTATGCCGTGCTTCTTGGCTTCGTCCCTCACCGCTTGCAGGAAGTCATAGTATGTCTTCCGACTGCGTGCCGTATAGTCGCAGTCTATCTGCAACTCGTCGACACCCGTGATGTCGTTGGTTTCGTTCATCTGCACGATTCGGTCTACCAGTTTCTTGGCCAGTCCGTTGTGCGCCTTGTGCATGCAGTCCTCAGTGATGAAAACGGTGGGAATAAGCTTGATATTGGCTAATTGGTCTTGCACAAAGCGAATGGTGGCATTAGGCATGGGCTCACCGTCGCTGTTCATGACGACATCGAAGTAGCGGCAATATATCTTATTAATATGATATTGCTGCAGAAAGGCACGCTCCACAGAGTCTGTCCGCCACTCCGTTCGCCAGTAGTAGACGGCATTTTCCTGTGGCATATCTGACTGTTGACAGCCAGTCATCATGACCGTTGCCAACAGCACGACCGCTATTATTCCGCTCTTCGCATCCATAGGTGTAGCTGATAAATAGCAGGCAACAAGATAAGCATCGAGAAGCCTACAGCCATCAGTACATGTAGCTCAGAACCCTTGAAGACGTCGATGAGCTTCATGTCTGGATCGGGGTATATATTATATATAATGTATGCGATGCTGTTGTTGGCCCAGTGGTAGGCTACGCCAGGCAATATCGAGCCTGTGCGCCAATACATCCAGCCTAGTAGCAATCCGATGACGAAGGCGTGTGGCATCTGTGCCGGATTGAAGTGTATCAGGGCGAAGAAGAGTGCCGAGATACTGATGGCAGTCCAGATATTGAAACGTTCTGAGCGATTAGCAAAGAGCGGTTTGCTAAGCAATGAACGCAACACGGCACCACGCAGCACGATTTCCTCGGACAACGGTGCTAGCAGACCTATGGCCAGATAACCCCACCGATTAGTCAGTATCATGTCGAATTCATTCTCTACGAAATTGGGCAGTTCAGGCATCTGTTCCTGTAGCCATGCAGACGGAATCAGGGCTCCCATAGCAGCTATGACGCTCCATATCAGTACCAGCCACGGACGTGTGCGTATCCAGTTTGGCGACACCTCTGCCCAGCGTGTCAACAGGAAAATGACGATGGTCACCACGCCTGTCGCTACCGTTGTCGTGATGAGCATGCCCGTGGTTTTGTCTTCCGATTTCGTTATCAGTTGCCATACCAACGTGACGATGAATCCCACTATCAGCTGGATGGCAATGAATTCTATCAGGTATATAATTGCTTTCTTCATATCTCGTCCATGTCTTGATTCAGTATCTGTTCAGCCAGTACGGCATCCTGCTGCAGTTGGCTCATCAAGGCTTCAATGCTCTCAAAGCGTTGCTCCTCGCGTAATCGTTCTACGAACGAAACCAGCAGTTGCTGGCCATAAAGGTCCTCGCTCAGTCGGAATATGTGTACCTCCAATGTCTGTTGATGTCCGTCGAAGGTGGGACGCATGCCGATGTTCATCATGCCATGCTTCCATTCTACGCTGTTCTCCATTCTCACCTTGACGGCATAAGCACCAGCGGCAGGTATGAGCTGGCTCTTGTCCACAGGCACTATATTGGCTGTAGGGAATCCTAATTTTGTACCGATGTGTTCGCCATGCTCTACACGTCCCAAGATCGTGTATGGATAGCCTAGACCCTCGGAAGCCTTGCCTACATGACCGTCAGCCAGCAGGCGGCGGATGTATGATGACGAGATCGTAGGACCCTCACCCATTCCCATGCCGTTCGATGGCGCGGGTGGCAGCGCTCTCACCTCGATACCAAGTTCCTGTCCGTACCTGACATAGTCGGCAAAGCCTTCTTTGCGGTCGTGTCCGAAACGGTTGTCATAGCCCGTCAGCAGTATTTTGACGTCCAGCTGTTCTTTCAGTACCCGTTCCATGAATTCGCGGGCTGTCATTTGGCGCAACTCATCCGTAAACTGCAACACCTCGATGCGGTTGACACCCGTCTTTGAGAGCAACAAGCGTTTGGCACTGAGCGACGTCAGCACTTGGTCGCGATGCATGGTCTGGTCGAAGGTGATGGCCATGGATTGCAGTCCCGTCTCGCGAGCTGTATCCACCACATGTCGCAATACAAACTGATGTCCCAGATGTACGCCGTCGAACATACCGATTGTTGCTACATATCCCGTCATTGTGATAATTTTTGCTGCAAAGTTACGAATAAAATGTTAAAAACGACTAATTTTTTAATGTTTAATGTTTATTGTTTAATGTTTTTTGTACCTTTGCATCCGCTTTAGTTGAAGCACCGGACTTGTAGCTCAGTTGGTTAGAGCAACAGACTCATAATCTGGAGGTCCCTGGTTCAAGCCCAGGCTGGTCCACACTCAAAATCAGAGAGTTACGAACATTTTGTAACTCTCTTTTTCTTTTTAGTGAAATTCGGGCGAAATTCGTGGCGAAAAACTTAGGGTATGATATCGGACGGTTTTCGGGCGGAGGTGACGAAAGTTCGCGGAAAAACAGTAACTTTGTGCTCGATTTTAAGAATTACAGCGCAATAAAACAAGTGAAAGTTATGAAGATGCAAGAAAAGGTCGGTGAGCGCAAATTGCGCTGGGACGAGGAGAACCGCCTGCTGTCATCTGACGACAATGGTTTTGTGACCAACTACTGGTACGATGCCGACGCATACGAGAAAATGCAGTTCTACTACCATCCAGACCACTTGGGCAGCAGCAGTTACATCACCGACCTTGACGGCGAGGTGGTGCAGCATATCGAGTATGTGCCCTTCGGTGAGGTATTCATTGAGGAACGCAACAACACATGGAACACGCCTTATCTCTTCAATGCAAAGGAATTCGATGAAGAAACGGGAATGTACTACTACGATGCTCGCTACTACGACCCTCGTCTCAGCCTTTGGATGTCAACAGATCCAATGGAAGAGAAATATCCCGATATTTCCTCTTATGGTTATACTTATAACAATCCTATTAAATATCAAGATATTGAAGGCTTGGAACCTGTCAAATCTCAAGCGGGTACTGTTAATGGGTTTATTGAATTCTTCAATAAAACATCCACAAAAATGGGAACTCTAAAAGGGCAGGCATCACATAATGCAATGATTCGATTATCTAAAATTAAAATTGATCATGGTGTTAAGCCTATTCCTGCAACCACAGCACCCTTCAATAACCAAAAAGATCGATATATATATACTGAAGTTGGTGGTTGGATTGATATGTCACATTTTATGTTTTATGCAGGGCGTGCATATATGCATAAAATGGAAAAGCAGGATGCTCAAAAGTTAATTAAAGATATGGAAAGTAAAGGAGGCTTGGCTTTGCTTGGTCTATCTTCTGAATTGTTTAAGATAGCTACTAGTAATCCTGTTGGAGAAGCCGTTCAAGAAGGTTATCTGCAAGAAAGAGGTGATAAAATTTTCGCCAAACATTCTGCTTATAGCTACGAAGACCTACCAACTGATAAATTTGGTGCTGATTTTGGCGCAAACTATTTCAATCCTAATAGCAGCCTGTCTTTTGGCGAGCAATTAAGGGATTATCTCAACAATGTACTTCGTGCAACAGATCCGACAAAGGCTCCCAATTATGACATAATGCCTGAAGTAAGTGACCGTCAGCCACCTTCTCGCACGAATCATACTACGACACCAGTTTACACAAATCAAAATCCTTGATATGAAAATTACTTTG